>NZ_JBFAQT010000013.1:0-182718 GCF_040678895.1 Kitasatospora sp. NPDC049258 | reverse complement strand
ATGTGCGGGTGCGGCGGGACCTGCATGCCGGGCTGGTCGGCGATGTCGTCCGGGCCGTAGTGGTCGACGAAGCACCAGGCGCCGACCATCCGCCGACCCAGGTTCGGCAGCAGCCGGCGGACCACGGTGGACTCGCCCAGCGGCACCTGACGGCCGGTCAGCAGGTCGCGGACCGGACCGGTGGCGGACTCGTGCCCGCACCGGGTCGGCGTGGGCCGGAGGTCGAGGTTGCTCATGGCCGCCACCGTACGACGCCGGCGGATCCGGCGGCCGCACCGTGCCCGGAGGTCAGCCGGCGTGTCCGAGGAAGGCCGTGGCCGCCGGGAGGACCCGCCGCCAGAAGCCCTCGGTGTGGGCGCCGCGCGGGAAGTGCGCCTCGGTGGTGCGAGCGGCCAACTCCCGGGCGGCCGGGCAGAACGGGTCCTCGGTGCCGCACCAGAGCCCGAGCCGGGCGGCCGGCGCCGGGTCGGGGTGGAGCAGCGGCTCGTGCTCGCGCCAGTCCGCCTCGTCCCGGAAGCCGTCCACCGTGCGGGCGTCCGGCCAGCCGCGGAACAGCGCCGGGCTGAGCAGCGCGACCCCGCGCAGCGCGCCCCGCCGGGCCCGGGCGTAGCGCAGGGCGCCCGAGCCGCCCATCGAGATGCCGAGCGCCGTGGAGGGCTCCGGCAGGCCCAAGGCCCCGAGCCGGCCCGGGAGTTCGTCGAGCAGCATGGCCATCGGATCGTCGCCCGGTGTGCGGGCGTGCCAGTAGGTGGCGTCCCCGCCGTCGACGGCGACGAACCTGAACGGCGGCGCCCCCGCGGCCACCGCCGCGGCCAGGAACTGCGGCAGGCCGAGCTCGGCCATCGCCCGGGCACTCCCGCCGCGGCCGTGCAGCACTAGGCAGACGGGAAGCACGGCGGCGGGGGCGGCGCCGGGCGGGGACATGGTGATCAGCTCCACCGCCCGGCCCCGGGCCGCCGAGGTGAAGGTGCCGACCTGGACGGGCCCCGGGCTCGTGGCGGGCACCGAGCCGTCGGGGCCGGTCAGGCCGATCGCCCGGCGCAGCCGCGGGCCGCCCGGCAGCAGGTCCTCGGCCACCGCCGTCCCGGTCGCCGCCACCGCGGCCGTGCCCACCGCCGCCACACCGAGCACCCGCAGCAGGCGGCGCCGCCCGAGCGTCCGCCCCTCGGGCGGGGCCTCCTGCGGCACTGCACCGAACGAACCGTCCTGCACGGCCCCTCCCCCGTCCGAAAGCCCGTCCGAAAGCCCGTCCTGAAGCCCGTCCGACGCCCCGCGCCGAAGATCAACGGGCTCCACAGTACGGGCTGCGGGGCAGCGCGCCGGCGCCGCCCCCGTCACGGCAGCGGGACGGCCGACTCCGGTACGGCCCGGGCGGATCGGGCCGGGATCAGTGCCGGCAGGCCCAGGGGGCGTTCGCCGTCACGGCGTCGGCCTGCGCCCGCAGCGCGCGGACGGCCTCCGCCGGGTCCTCGGCCCCGTACACGGCGGAGCCCGCCACGAAGACGTCCGCGCCCGCCTCGGCGCAGCGCTCGATGGTGCCGGCCGAGACGCCGCCGTCCACCTGGAGCCACAGGTCCAGACCGTGCTTGTCGATCAGCTGCCGGGTGCGGCGGATCTTGGGGAGCATGATGTCCAGGAAGGCCTGGCCGCCGAAGCCGGGCTCGACCGTCATGATCAGGACCATGTCGAGCTCGGGCAGCAGGTCCTCGTAGGGCTCGATCGGGGTGGCGGGCCGCAGGGCCATCGAGGCGCGGGCACCCTTGGCGCGGATCTCCCGGGCCAGCCGGACGGGGGCGGCGGCGGCCTCGACGTGGAAGGTCACCGAGCCGGCGCCGGCCTCCACGTACTGCGGGGCCCAGCGGTCGGGCTGTTCGATCATCAGGTGGCAGTCGAGCGGGGTGGTGGTGGCCCGGGCCAGCGACTCCACGACCGGCACACCCAGCGTCAGATTGGGCACGAAGTGGTTGTCCATCACATCGACGTGCAGCCAGTCGGCGCCTCGGACGGCCTCGGCCTCCTCGGCCAGGCGGGCGAAGTCGGCGGAGAGGATGCTGGGGTTGATCTGAGCCATTTGAGGGTACCTTCACAACTCGGTGCGGGCGGCTTGAGCTGCCATCAAGGTCCATCATCTCTCGCGTGATCGACCGGCCGTGAGCGGCGACGCCTCCCCGTGACCCGCGTCACATTCGAGACGCGTGTGCCGGGGTCGCGACCATCGCGGCCCCTCTGCGAGAGAGGTACCCGATGGCCGAGCTGGCTCACCCTGCCCGCGCTCTGTGGTGGCTGTTCGAACCCGTCCACGCCCTGACCTACTTCTCGCCCGAGGGCCGGGCGGCGTACGAGGCGGCGGGGCTGCGCGGCAGCTGGCGCGGCTACTTCGCCGGCCGCTCCGCGCCGCTGGGGCCGGTGGACGCGCCCCCGGTGGTGGCGGCCTTCTTCAGCTTCTCCCCCGGCATGGTCGAGCGGGCCCTGCCGGACGTCTGGAGCCGGGCCACCCCGCAGGCCGCCCTCGCCGCCCGGGTCTCCGGTGCCGAGGCGGCCCTGGAGCGGGTCCTGGAGACGGTCAAGCCGCATCTGATCGACCGCTCGGTGGAGCTGCTGGAGCGGGCCGTCGACGGCCTGGACTGTTGCGGGCGGGTGCTGGCCGCGGCCAACGCGGCCCTCCCGCGCCCCGAGGGCCGGCTCGGCCGGCTCTGGCACGCCACCACCGTCCTGCGCGAGCACCGCGGCGACGGGCACGTCGCCGCCCTGGTCGCCGAGGGTCTGGACGGCTGCGAGGCCCTGGTGGTGCGCTGCGCCCTGGACATCCGCCGCGAGGTGCTCCAGCCCTACCGCGGCTGGAGCGACCAGGAGTGGGACGCGGCGAGCGAGCGCCTCGTCGAACGCGGCTGGCTCGCCAAGGACGGCTCGCTCAGCCCCGAGGGCCGCGCCCGCCACCAGGCCCTGGAGGCCGCCACCGACCTGGCCGCGGCCCGGGTCTGGGCCAACTTCCGCCGGGCCGAGCTCGACGAACTGGCCACCGCGCTGCGCCCGATCTCCACCGCCTGCCGCGCCGAGCTGCCGCAACTCAACCCGATCGGCCTGCCGGTCAGCAGCTGAGGCAGCTTCGGCGGCTTCGGCGGCTGAAGCAGCCGAGCGCCCCTACCGGATGCCCGGCCCGCCTCCCCGGGCCGGGCATCGGCGCGCCCGGACCGAGCGCCCGGCGCCCGTCCGGCCGATGATGGGAGCAGCGGGACGCGGACCGGAGGCGGCGCATGGCGGGCTGGCACGTACGGGACTTCGCGCCGGAGGACCTGGAGGCGGTCGTCCGGCTCGACACCGAGGGCGGCGGCGGCGACCAGCCCGCCGTCTTCCACCTCTCCGACGTGGTCGCCGCGCTGCAGGCGGGCCACCCCAGCGTGGTCGCGGTGGCGGAGGAACGGCTGGTCGGCGCGGCGGTGGCGCGGCTGGAGGGCGACCGCGCCTGGGTGCTCCGGATCAGCCTGGACGGGGCCTGGCGCCACCTGGGGCTGGGCAGCGCGCTGCTCGCCGCCCTGGAGGCCCGGGCGCACGCGGCCGGTGCCCGGACGCTGGCCGCGATGCTGCCCGAGCACGGGACCGGCGCCGCGGCGCTGCGCAACAGCGGGTTCACCCCGCGCGAGGGCGTGACGTACTACGAGAAGACCCGGTCGGTGCGGGCCCAGGACGTCGTCCTGCTGTCCTCCCTCGGCGCGGCGGAGCCGCCGGCCGGGCTGTGGGACCGGCTGGCCGGGATGGCCCGGGAGAAGGAGCTGATCGAACGCCGGCTGGTGCTGCCGCTGGCCCACCCGGAGCTGGCCGCCCAGCACGGCGTGGAGCCGCCGCGGGCCGTGGTCCTGTTCGGCCCGCCCGGCACCGGCAAGAGCACCTTCGCCAGGGCCGTGGCCGGCCGGCTGGCCTGGCCGTACGTGGAGCTGTTCCCCTCCCGGCTCGCGCTGGAGGACGGCCTGGCGAACGGCCTGAGCCGGCGCTTCGAGGAGATCGCCCAGCTGGACCACGTGCTGGTCTTCATCGACGAGGTGGAGGAGGTCGCCGGCATCCGCAGCAGCGCCGATCCGGCGGCGGTCGGGGTGGTCAACGAACTGCTGAAGTCGATCGTGCGGTTCCGCGACCGCGACGACCGGCTGCTGGTCTGCGCCACCAACAACGTGGCGGCGCTGGACCCGGCCTTCCTGCGGCACGGCCGGTTCGACTACGTGCTGCCGATCGGCCCGCCCGACCACGAGGCCCGCTGCGCGCTGTGGACCAGCTACCTCGCCCGGGCCGGCGCGGAGGCCGACATCGCCACCCTGGCCGACGCCAGCGACGGCTTCACCCCGGCGGACATCGCCCAGGCCGCCCGCGCGGTCGCCCAGAGCGTCTTCGAGCGGACCTTGGACTCCGGGGAGCGCGCCCACCCGCGCACCGATGACTATCTCAACACCATCCGGCACACCCGCCCCACCGTCACCAGTGAGATGGCCCTGGCCTTCGCCGACCAGACCGGCCGCTACGGCCGCACCTGACCCGCGCCGGCCACCCGCGCCGGCCACCCGCGCCGGCCACCTCGGGCCGCGCCCACCACCTGCTCAGTGCCCCGGCGCCGCCGTACGCCGCCCCGTCCCCGCGCTCACCCGGCCGCGCCGGGGCGGGCCGAGCAGCACGCCGCGCCCGGCGTAGAAGCGCGGCAGGTCCGGCCACGGCACCCGGGCGTACTGCTGCGAGCCGTCCGGGAAGCCGGACGGGTTGTGGATCAGGAGTTCCTGCTCGGTCGCGCCCACCGCCAGCACCAGGTGGCCGCCCTGCCGGGGCGGCTCCGGGTCGAGGGTGCGGATGCTGGGGTGGACCGAGAGCATCAGCAGCCGGCCGTCCTCGATCTGCTCCGCCAGCTCCTCCACCGGCAGCGGGTCCCGCGCCTCGGCGTACAGGCCCCAGCGGGTGCGCACGTACTCGGCGAACGGGCGGTGGACCAGGCCCTCCAGGCGGCCGTCCGGGTGCCGGACGTACGCGCCGGCGGCCCGGCACTCCTCGGCCAGCGGGACGGCGGCGGGGGCGACCCCCCACCAGAAGTCCAGCGCCATCCGCAGGCAGGCCATCCCGCAGATCCGCCAGGACCAGTACTCGTACTCCTCCTCGCTCGCCGCGCCGGAGCGCTCCCAGAGCGGGTCGTCGGCGGCCTGCACGGTACCGGCCAGGATGTCCGGCACCAGCTCGGCGGACTCCCACTGGGAGTAGTACGGGACCTGGTTGATGATCGGGCTCACCCGGCCATCCTGCCGCCTCCCGGCCCCGGTTGCCCGGTGGCCGGGCCCGGCGGGGCCAAGCGCCCGGGGTTGTCGGACAACCCCGGGCGCGGCCGACCCCGCCGGGCGGCCGGGTGACTACCAGGCGTAGTCCTCCGGCGCGGTGCGGCGGCCGGGGAAGATCTCGTCGAGCCGGTCGAGGGTCTTCTGGTCCAGCGTCACGTCCAGTGCCCGCACGGCCGCGTGCAGCTGCTCCAGGGTGCGCGGGCCGACGATCGGGGCGGTGACGGCCGGTCGGGAGAGCAGCCAGGCCAGCGCCACGTCCCCGGGCTCGTGGCCGAGCTCGGCGGCCAGGTCCTCGTACGCCTGGAGCTGGCCGCGCTTGGCCTCCAGCGTCTCGGCGGAGCGGCCGGTGACCCGGCGCACGCCCTGCGACTCCTTGCGCAGCACGCCGCCGAGCAGCCCGCCGTGCAGCGGGGACCACGGGATCAGGCCGAGCCCGTAGTGCTGGGCGGCCGGGACGACCTCCAGCTCGACGTTGCGCTCCAGCAGGTTGTAGATCGACTGCTCGCTGGTCAGGCCGAGGAAGTTGCGCGCCTTGGCGCTCTCCTGCGCCTGGGCGATGTGCCAGCCGGCGAAGTTGCTGGAACCGACATAGATGATCTTGCCCTGGGCGACCAGCACCTCCATCGCCTGCCAGATCTCGTCCCACGGGGTCGCCCGGTCGACGTGGTGCATCTGGTACAGGTCGATGTGGTCGGTCCGCAGCCGCCGCAGGCTGGCGTCGACCGCACGGCGGATGTTGAGCGCGGAGAGCTTGCCCTCGTTGGGCCACTCCCCCATGTCGCCGTAGAGCTTGGTGGCGATCACGGTCTTCTCGCGGCGGCCGCCGCCCTGGGCGAACCAGCTGCCGATGATCTCCTCGGTGCGACCCTTGTTCTCGCCCCAGCCGTAGACGTTGGCGGTGTCGAAGAAATTGATGCCCTGTTCGTGGGCGGTGTCCATGATCTGGTGCGCGTCGGCCTCTTCGGTGTGCGGGCCGAAGTTCATGGTCCCGAGGCACAGTCGGGACACGGTCAGGCCGGTACGGCCGAGGTGGGTGAACTCCATGACCGCCAGCCTCTGCCGCACCGGCGGCTTTGTCCAGCATTTCGTTCCACCGGTGCATCAACTCCGGTCACCGGCCGGCCGGTGGGCGCGCTCAGCCGCCGGCCAGGGTCCGCGGTAGGACCACCCGGACGTACTCGGCCGGCTCGGTCATGTGCGGCACATGGCCGGCGCCGCGGTAGAGGTGGCTGCCGACCTGCGGCAGGGCCAGCGCGATCCGGTCGAGCACCGGCTCGAACATCGGCGGGCTGTTGTCGCTGCGGGTGAGCAGGACGGGCTCCGGGTAGCGGGCCAGGGCGGCCAGGTCGAGGTCGAACGCCTCGGGATCGCGCAGCTCGTCCAGGTAGGTCGGCGCGTTGCGCACGAAGGTGTGCCGCAGCGGCGCGGGCAGCCGTGGCCAGGCGTCCGGCCCGAAGGCCACCGTGTCGACGAACAGCTCGGCCGCGGCCGCGGACTCACCGGCCTCCAGCAGCACCCGGATCGGCTCGTTGCGCTCGATGAACCCCCGGGCGACGGAGGCCAGTTCGGGATCGTCACGGAGCAGCGCCAGGCCCGGCGGCTCGTGCACGGCGAGCCCGCGCACCAGCTCGGGCCGGGCGGCGGCCAGCCGCAGCGCGACCAGACCGCCGTAGGAGTTGCCGCACACGAAGGCCGGGGCGAGGCCGAGCTCCTCGATCAGAGCGGCCAGGTCGGCGACGTCCTGGTGCACCGATCCCTGGCCCGGCGGGTCCGCGCTGCGGCTGTGTCCCCGGCGGTCGTACGCCACCACCCGGCAGCGCCCGGCGAGGCCCGGCGCCACCCGAGCCCAGCTGTCGGCGTCACCCCAGGAGCCGTGCACCAGGACCACGCCCGGCCCCGTGCCCCGGCCTTCGTAGTACAGCGACACCCCGTTGACGCCGATCTCGGACATCCCGCGCCTCCAGACCTCGGTGGAAGCCAGCTCAGCATCCGGCGGCCGGCGCCGCGAGCCCCGGCGGCCGTCCGGCCGTACCAGGGGCCGGAGGCCCGCCGGTCAGCCGGTGCGCCGCAGCAGTGCCAGGTACATCGCGTCGGTGCCGTGCAGGTGCGGCCAGAGCTGGACGTCCGGGCCGGCGCCGAGGCCGGGCAGGCCGGGCAGCAGCGGCCGGGCGTCGATCCACTCCACCCCGGGCTCCTCGCGCAGCACGTCGTCGACCACGGCGCGGGTCTCGGCCAGGTGCGGGGAGCAGGTCGCGTAACCGACCACGCCACCGGGCCGGGTGGCCCGGATCGCGGTGCGCAGCAGGTCCCGCTGGAGCGGGCCGAAGCCGGCGATGTCCTCGGGGCGGCGGCGCCAGCGGGCCTCCGGACGGCGGCGCAGCGCACCGAGGCCGGAGCACGGGACGTCGACCAGGGTGCGGTCGAAGGCACCGGGGCGCCAGGCGGGCTTGGTGCCGTCCGCCGCGATCACGGTGTACGGGCCGGGGTTGCCGTCCAGCGCTCGGGCCACCAGGCGGGCCCGGTGCGGCTGCTTCTCGGAGGCGACCAGGGCGGCGCCGCGCTGGGCCGCCAGGGCGCCGAGCAGGGCGGCCTTGCCGCCGGGCCCCGCGCAGCCGTCCAGCCAGAGCCGATCGGGCCCCTCCAGCGGGGCGGCGGCCAGCGCCAGCGCGACCAGCTGGCTGCCCTCGTCCTGGACGCCGGCCCGATTCTCCCGGACGGCGTCGATCCCGGCCGGGTCGCCGCCCTCGGCGAGCCGCAGCGCGTACGGGGACCAGCGACCGGGCTCGGCCTCCGGCAGGGCGGCGGCGATCTCCTCGACCGTGGCGCGGCCGGGCCGGGCGATCAGGGTGACCTCGGGCCGCTCGTTGTCGGCGGCCAGCAGCTCCTCCATCGCGCCGCGCCCGCTGGCCTCGGGCTGCCAGCGGCCGAGCGAGTCCCAGAGCGAGGAGACCACCCAGCGCGGGTGCGAGTGCAGCACCGCGAGGTGGTCCTCGGCGTCCTGCTCGTACGGCGGCGCGACCTGCTGGAGCCAGGCGTCCAGGTCCTGGGCGCTGATCTTGCGCAGCACGGCGTTGACGAACTTGGCCCGGCCGTCGCCGAGCACCGCCCGGGCCAGCTCCACGGTGGCGGAGACGGCGGCGTGGGTGGGGATCCGGGTGCCGAGCAGCTGGTGGGCGCCGAGCGCCAGCACGTCCAGCACCGGCGGGTCCACCTCGCGCAGCGGGCGGTCGACGCAGGCGGCGATGATCGCGTCGTAACTGCCCTGCATCCGCAGGGTGCCGTAGACCAGCTCGGTGGCGAGCGCCGCGTCGCGCCGGTCCATGCCCTTCTGCTCGGCCTCGCGGAGCAGCGAGGGCAGGATCAGGTTGGCGTAGGCGTCCCGCTCGTCGACGGCGCGCAGCGCGCGGAAGGCGACGGTGCGGGCCGGGTCCTTCTTGGGGCGGCGGTGCGGGCGGGGGGCGCGCTTGGCGCTGGGGGTGGTCACAGGTGCCTCAAGGTGCTACGGAATCAGCTGAATTCGGGCGAACGGTGCAGGTGGGAGCGGAGGTGGGGGCAGGGAGCAGCGCCGGTCAGAGGCCCAGCCGCTCGCCGGACTCGATCCGGACCCCTCGGGCCCAGTCTGCCGCGCGCATCGGCTTCTTGCCCTGGGGCTGGACCTCGCCCAGCTCGATCTCGTGGCTGCCGGTGCCGGCCCGGACGCTGTTCTTGCCGACGGCCAGCTCACCCGGAGCGAGCTCGGCCGCATCGGTGAGCAGCCGGACCGGGCCGGAGAGCTTGAGCCGCTCGCCGCGGAAGGTGGTCCAGGCGCCGGGCGCGGGGGCACAGCCCCGCACCAGCCGGTCGACCCGCAGCGCGGGGTGGGTCCACTCGATCCGGGCGTCCTCGACATTGATCTTGGGAGCCAGGGTGACGCCCTCGACCGGCTGCGGCACGCCGTGCAGCGAGCCGTCCGCGAGTCCGTCCATGGTGGCGACGAGCAGCCGGGCGCCGGAGTGCGAGAGCCGGGTGAGCAGCTCGCCGCTGGTGTCGCTCGGGCGGATCTCCTCGGTGACCACCCCGAAGACCGGGCCGGAGTCCAGCCCCTGCTCGATCAGGAAGGTGGAGGCGCCGGTCACCTCGTCGCCGGCCAGCACGGCGTGCTGCACCGGGGCCGCCCCGCGCCAGGCGGGCAGCAGCGAGAAGTGCAGGTTCACCCAGCCGTGCGCGGGGATCTCCAGCGCGCCCGGGCGGATCAGCGCGCCGTACGCCACCACCGGGCAGCAGTCGGGCGCGAGCTCGGCCAGCCGGGCCAGGAACTCGGGCTCGCTCGGCCTGGCCGGCTTGAGGACCTCGATCCCGGCCTGCTCGGCGCGCTGGGCGACCGGGCTGGCGACCAGCTTGCGGCCGCGGCCGGACGGGGCGTCGGGGCGGGTGACCACCGCGACGACCTCGTGCCGGTCGGAGGCCAGCAGGGCGTCCAGGGCGGGAACGGCGACCTCGGGGGTGCCGGCGAAGACGAGGCGCATGGGTGCCTTTCAGCAGATCAGCAGGGGGGTCAGCGGGCGGAGCCGAAGGTGCTGTGCGGGGAGATCCGGACGGTCGGCGCCGGCCCGTCGCCCCACTCGGCCTCGCGGATCGCCTTGAGCGCGGCCTTGCGCTGCTCGCGGTCCAGGCGGTCGATGAAGATGATGCCGTCCAGGTGGTCGGTCTCGTGCTGGATGCAGCGGGCCAGCAGCTCGGTGCCCTCGACGGTCACCGGCTCGCCGTGCATGTCGAAGCCCTTGGCCACCACGCCGTACGCGCGCTTGGTGTCGAACCGCAGGCCGGGGAGCGAGAGGCAGCCCTCGGGGCCGTCCTGCTCCTCCTCGGTGAGACTCAGGTCCGGGTTGACCAGGTGGCCGACCACACCGTCCACGTAGTAGGTGAACACCCGCAGCGAGACGCCGAGTTGGGGCGCGGCAAGGCCGGCTCCGGGGGCGTCCAGCATGGTGTCGGTGAGGTCCTTCACCAGCCGGCGCAGCTCCTTGTCGAACACCGTCACCGGCTTGGCGGTGGAGCGCAGCACCGGGTCGCCGAATATCCGGATCGGCTGGATCGCCATGGCGTCGGGCTCCTGTTCGGGACGGGGTCGGCGGTCGGGGTCCGCGGAGGACCACCGGGAAGTCTATGCAATGCCCGCCCCACGTCCGGCCCATCATCTGGCACAACCCATCTCCGAGCGGGCGCGTGACCCCTGACCCGGTCGGGCGTTGGTCAAGTGGAATTGACCGGGACGCCAGTGCGTCCCGCCCTCCCCGCCCGCCATCGGGCGAGGAGGGGCCCACCAGGCGGACCGTACGGAGAGGTGGCATCCAGGCCATGGCCGAGCAGATCAACCACGACGCCCGCGCGCGGGCGTCGCTGCACCTGCTGGTGCGGGACATCGAGCGGGTGCGGCGGCAGGTCGATGCGCTGCGGACCCTCACCGCCCAACTGGGCAACGTCTACCGGCCCCGGCGGCCCAGCACCTCGGCCGGGTTCGTGGTGTACGGGCGGGCTCCGGCCCCCACCGTCCGGCTGGCCCAGGAGCTGCGCGAGAGCGTCGAGACGCTGGTGGCCGCGGCCGTCGAGTTCGACCGGGCCCTCGGCTTCTCCTGGGACTCGGTCGGCTCGGCGCTGGGCGTGACCAAGCAGGCGGTGCACCGCCGGTACGGCATGCGCCGCCCGACCGGCGAGCTGCTGACCGCGGCCGCCGTGCCGGCCCCGGGCAGCCCGCGGGACGACCGGCTCGCCGAGCCGCTCCCGCTGGCACCGCCCCGCGAGGAGCAGGCCCCCGCGCCGACCCTGTCGCGCTCCGTCCCCCAGGCCCGCCAGGGCGGCCTCACCCCGCAGGGGGCGCGGGTCGGTCACTGAGCGCCGCCCGCACCCCGCTCGCGCAGTCCTCCGCTCCTCCCCCACCGAGCCCCACCGAGCCCCACCTGGCCCCACCGAGCGCCGCCGGCCCCACCGCACAGCGCCGGACCCCACCGAGCGCCGCCGGCCCGAACCGGACGCACCCCAGGGGCGAGAGGAACTGCGCGGGTCACCCGATGTCCGGCGGATCGATCCTGATCCGCACCGGCTCCGAGCCCCGCAACGCCAGCCGCGCGATCTGCGCCGCCTTCAGCGCCGCCGCCAGCGCCGCCCCCTGCCCCGGCTCGACCCGCAGCAGCGCGCGCTCCAGCTCCTCCCCGCGCGCCCCCGGCGCCGGCACCGGCCCGAGGATGTCCGCGCCCTCCGGCAGCCGGACCAGCGCCAGCAGGTCGGCGACCGCCTGCGGCGGCCCGGTCACCGAGGCCATCCGCGAGACCGGCGGGAAGCGCAGCTGCGCCCGCTCCTCCAGCTCCAGCGCCGCGTGCCCGGCCGGATCCCACCGCACCAGCGCCTGCACCGGCCGCGCGGTCGCCTCCGCGACCACCACCACCGTCCCCCCCGCCGAGGCCGGCCGGACCAGCGCCGCGGCCGTCAGCCACCGCCGCAGCGCCTCCTCCCCCGCCCGTAGGTCGGGGCGGTTGAGCAGGGCCCAGCCGTCCAGCAGCAGCGCCGCCGCGTACCCGCCCTCGGCGAGCGGCTCGGCGCCCGGGGTGGCGATCACCAGCGAGGGCACCCCGGGCACGGTGGCCAGCACCGCGTCCTTGCCGGAGGTGCGCACCGGCACCCGGGGGAAGGCCTTGCCCAGCTCCTCCGCCGTCCGCCGGGCACCCACCACCTGGGCCCGCAGCCGGAACGAGCCGCACTCCACGCAGTGCCAGTCCGGCTCCGGGGTGCCGCACCAGGTGCAGGACGGCGGCCGGTCGGCGCCGACCGACTCCAGCGGGCCGCCGCAGGGCCGGCAGCGGGCCGGCTCCCGGCAGCGCCCGCAGGCCAGCCGCGGCTGGTAGCCGCGCCGCGGCACCTGGATCAGCACCGGCCCGCGCTCCAGCGCCTCCCGGGCGGCCGTCCAGGCGACCGAGGGCAGCCGGGCCGCCCGGGCGGCCTCGTCCCTGGCCTCGTCCAGATCGGTGACGGTGCGGATCCGCGGCGCCAGCGCGCGCACGGTCTCCCGCTCGGCCGCCAGCGGGCGCGCCCAGCCGGTGTGCAGCAGCTGCGCCGCCTCGACCGTGGTGGACAGCCCGCCGAGCAGCACCCCGGCGCCCTCCTCGGCGGCCCGCAGCAGCGCCACCTCGCGCACATGCGCGTACGGCGCGTGCAGGTCGCTGTGGCTGCTGTCGCCGTCCGACCAGACCACCACCAGGCCGAGGTCGCGGACCGGCGCGAACATCGCGGCCCTGGTGCCGATCACGGCCCGCACCGACCCCCGGCTCACCGCGAGCCAGCGCCGGTAGCGCTCCTGCGGCCCGGCCTCGGCCGCCAGCGCGGTGTGCCGGCCGGGCCCGAGCAGCGCGGTGAGCGCCTCGTCGACCCGCCCGGCTGCGCGCCCGTCGGGCAGCACCACCAGCGCGCCCCGGCCGCCGGCCAGGGTGGCGGCCACCGCCCGGGCGATCTCCTCGGGCCAGTGCGGCCCGGGCAGCGCCGTCCAGACCGCGCGCGGTGCGTGACCGGCGGCCAGCGAGGCCAGGAAGGACGGCCCCTGCGGATAGCGCGTCCAGCTGCCCGGCTCGGGCAGCGGGGGCGCCGGCAGCGGTGCGGGCGACGGGTCGGCCTCGGCCCCGGCGTGCCGGGGGGGCACGGCCAGCTGGAGCACGTCCGCCAGCGTCCCCGCGTACCGGTCGGCGACCGCACGGCACAGCCGCAGCAGGGCGGGGGTGAGCACCCGCTCGGGCGAGAGCACCCGGGACAGCGGCGCCAGCGGCCCGGGGTAGTCGGAGGCGGCCAGCCGCTCCACCACGAACCCGTCGTGCAGCTGCCCGCCCTCACGCCGGCCGGAGGCCCCGACCCGGGCGCCGAACCGGACCCGTACCCGGACGCCCGGCTGCGCCTCCTGGTCCATCGCGGCGGGCACCGCGTAGTCGAAGTACTGGTCGAGGCTGAGCACGCCCTTGTCCACCAGCACCCGGGCCACCGGCAGCTGCTCGGCCAGCTCCAGCCCGCGCGCGGCCTTGGGCCGGGAGCGGCGGACCGTCTCCCGGATGAAGGCCAGCTGCTCGCCGGCGCCCTCTGCGCTGCCCATCGCTCCCGTGCTCCACGCTCCCGCCCAGGTCGGCCGACCCGGCCCGAGCATCAACGTAGCCGATCCCGCCGACATCCCCCGGAACGCGGCGGACGGCGGCCGCCCCGCAGGGCGACCGCCGTCCGTCGGAGTCGGGCGTCAGGCCTGGACGGCCTTCTTCAGGTCCTCGACCCGGTCGGTGCGCTCCCAGGTGAAGTCCGCGTCGTCGCGGCCGAAGTGGCCGTACGCGGCGGTCTTCGCGTAGATCGGGCGCAGCAGGTCCAGGTCGCGGATGATCGCGGCCGGGCGCAGGTCGAAGACCTTCACCACGGCTTCCTGGATCTTGAGGACCGGGACGGTCTCGGTGCCGAAGGTCTCCACGAACAGGCCCACCGGCTCGGCCTTGCCGATCGCGTACGCGACCTGGACCTCGGCGCGGGTGGCGAGGCCGGCGGCGACGATGTGCTTGGCGACCCAGCGCATGGCGTAGGCGGCCGAGCGGTCGACCTTGGACGGGTCCTTGCCGGAGAAGGCGCCGCCACCGTGGCGGGCCATGCCGCCGTAGGTGTCGATGATGATCTTGCGGCCGGTCAGGCCGGCGTCGCCCATCGGGCCGCCGATCTCGAAGCGGCCGGTCGGGTTGACCAGCAGCCGGTAGCCGTCGGTGATCAGCTTGATGCCGTCGTCGGCGAGCCGCTTGAGCTCCGGCTCCACCACGAACTCGCGGATGTCCGGGGTGAGCAGCGAGTCCAGGTCGATGTCGCTGGCGTGCTGCGAGGAGACCACCACGGTGTCCAGGCGCAGCGCCTTGTCGCCGTCGTACTCGATGGTGACCTGGGTCTTGCCGTCGGGGCGCAGGTACGGGATGGTCCCGTTCTTGCGGACCTCGGACAGCCGGCGGGAGAGCCGGTGCGCCAGGGTGATCGGCAGCGGCATCAGCTCCGGCGTGTCGTCGCACGCGTAGCCGAACATCAGGCCCTGGTCGCCCGCGCCCTGCTTGTCCAGGTGGTCCTCATCGCCCTCGACCCGGGCCTCGTACGCCGTGTCCACACCCTGCGCGATGTCCGGAGACTGCGAGCCGATCGAGACCGAGACGCCGCACGAGGCGCCGTCGAAGCCCTTCTTCGAGCTGTCGTAGCCGATCTCCAGGATCTTCTCCCGGACGAGCTGCGCGATCGGCGCGTACGCCTTCGTGGTGACCTCACCGGCGATGTGCACCAGGCCGGTGGTGATCAGCGTCTCCACGGCCACGCGCGAGGTGGGGTCCTCCCGCAGGAGGGCGTCGAGGATGGTGTCGCTGATCTGGTCAGCGATCTTGTCGGGGTGTCCCTCGGTGACCGACTCCGAGGTGAACAGGCGGCGAGACACAGCGCTCCCTGGGGTTGCAGCGGCTGCTGACTGAAGGACCACGGTTCGGCGGACCGGCCATGGTCATCCGGAAAGACTTGATTCCTGGAGTGTAACGGTCAGGCCCCTGGGACGGGCTACCTGCCCGCGCAATGGGATGTACAAGCAGTGCGGATCACAGCACCGCCGAGCCGGGCAGACGGGTGACGACCTGGTCCCAGACCGTGTCGGCGAGCGCCTCCTTGGGGCCGTCGGGGATCGCCACCTCGGCGCCGTCGGCGGCCAGCACCACGGCGGCGTTGGTGTCCCGCCCGAAGGCCTTGCCGTCCCCGACCTCGTTCACCACCAGCAGGTCGCAGCCCTTGCGCGCCAGCTTGGCCCGGCCGTTCTCGAGCACCCGGTCGGTCTCGGCGGCGAAACCCACCACCAGTTGGTCCGGACGGGTGCGGTGGGCGGCCAGCTCGGCCAGGATGTCGGGGTTGCGGACCAGCGCGACCGGGGCCGGCTCGACGCCCTCGACCTTCTTGATCTTGCCGGTGGCGTACTCGGCGGGCCGGAAGTCGGCCACCGCCGCGGCCATCACCACCACGTCCGCGTCCACCACCGCCTTGAGCGCGGCCTCGCGCAGCTGGAGCGCCGTGGAGACGTGCACCACGTCCACCCCCGCCGGATCCGGCAGCTCGGCGTTGGCGGAGAGCAGGGTGACCCGGGCACCCCGGGCCGCGGCGGTGGCGGCCAGCGCGTAGCCCTGCTTGCCGGAGGAGCGGTTGCCGAGGAAGCGCACCGGGTCCAGCGGCTCGCGGGTGCCGCCGGCCGAGACCACCACGTGCCGGCCGGCCAGGTCCCGCTCCAGGGTGCCCCGGGCCAGCACCCGGCGACAGGCCTCGAAGATCGCGGACGGCTCCGGCAGCCGCCCCTTGCCGGTGTCGACGCCGGTGAGCCGGCCGACGGCGGGCTCCAGCACGATCGCCCCCCGGCGGCGCAGGGTGGCGACGTTCTCCTGGGTGGCCGGGTGCTCCCACATCTCGGTGTGCATCGCCGGCGCGAAGACCACCGGGCAGCGCGCGGTGAGCAGGGTGTTGGTCAGCAGGTCGTCGGCCAGGCCGTGGGCGGCCTTGGCCATCAGGTCCGCGGTGGCCGGGGCGACCACGACCAGGTCGGCCTGCTGGCCGATCCGCACGTGCGGCACCTCGTGCACGCTGGCCCAGGTCTCGGTGGCGGCCGGCCGGCCGGACAGCGCCGCCCAGGTGGCCTCGCCGACGAAGTGCAGCGCGGCGGCGGTCGGCACCACCGTCACCCGGTGGCCCGACTCGCTGAGCCGGCGCAGCAGCTCGCAGGCCTTGTACGCGGCGATCCCGCCGCTGACGCCGAGGACCACGCGCGGGGCTTGGGCCTGCTCCGGGCTCGCGTTCATGGGTGCTGCCTCTCCTCAGGGCCAGGTCGCGGCCAACCTCACGACCGGTCCGCCTGGCCGACCGGCCACCTTACGACCGGCCCACCTTACGACCCTTCAGAGGCGCTCAGCGAGGCGGCCCGCAGCATCGCGAAAGGGCCCGCCCACCAGGTCTTTCGACCGGGCGGACGGGCCCTTCGCAGGCTGCGCCGGAATCAGGCGGCCTCGATCGCCTCGGCGGTCAGCAGGCCGGCGTTGATCTCGCGGAGCGCGATCGACAGCGGCTTCTCGTGCACGTGGGTGTCGACCAGCGGACCGACGTACTCCAGCAGGCCCTCGCCGAGCTGCGAGTAGTAGGCGTTGATCTGACGGGCCCGCTTGGCCGCGTAGATCACCAGGCTGTACTTGGAGTCGGTGGCCTCGAGCAGCTCATCGATCGGCGGGTTGATGATGCCCTCAGGCGCGGTCATCGAAGAGGACACGCTAAAACCTTCCGAAGTGGATATCTCCGACCCGGACAGGCTCACGAGCCGATCCGGTCAGACTACACCGAGCAAGGCTAGCAGCTCGGCGGCCACCTGCTCGACCGAGGTGTTGACCAGCATGGTGTCGAACTCCGGCTCGGCCGCCAGCTCGACCTTGGCCGCATCCAGCCGCTGGTCGATCACGTGCTGCGGTTCGGTGCCCCGGCCGGTGAGCCGGCGGACCAGCTCCTCCCAGCTCGGCGGGGCCAGGAACACCAGCTGGGCCTCGGCCATCGACTCGCGCACCTGGCGGGCGCCCTGCAGGTCGATCTCCAGCAGCACCGGCACCCCGGCTTCCAGCTTCTCCTGCACGGCCCCACGCGGCGTGCCGTACCGGTTGCCGGCGAACACGGCCCACTCCAGCAGCTCGCCGTTGGCGATCAGCTTGTCGAACTCGTCGTTGTCGACGAAGTAGTAGTGGACCCCGTCCTTCTCGCCGGGCCTCGGGTGCCGGGTCGTCACCGACACCGAGAGCCAGACCTCGGGGTGCTGCTTCCTCATATGAGCGACGACCGTGCTCTTGCCGACCCCCGAAGGGCCGGAGAGCACGGTCAGCCGCGGACGCTCACTCATGCACCGATTATCCCGGATCGCGGACGATCCCGGGACCACGGGGTGCGACGCGGGCCCGATTCAGGAGGCCGCGCCGCCGAACTCCCGCTCCAGGGAGGCGATCTGGTTGGTGCCGAGGCCTCGGACACGACGGCTCTCGCTGATGCCGAGGCGCTCCATGATCTGCTTGGCGCGCACCTTGCCGACACCCGGCAGGCTCTCCAGCAGGGCGGAGACCTTCATCTTGCCGATGACCTCGTCATCGGCCTTGCCGGCCTTGATCACGTCGTGCAGCGAGGCGCCGGAGTGCTTGAGCCGGTTCTTGACGTCGGCACGCTTCCGACGAGCCTCGGCGGCCTTGGCGAGCGCAGCGGCGCGCTGTTCAGGAGTAAGGGGCGGAAGAGCCACGCCGTTCACCTCAGGTGTGAATGGAAGGGAGGAGCTATGACTGGTGGTACCCGGCCATCGAACACAGACCCTGAACACAGGGCTCTGACCTGCAAGAGCGACGCATTGTGCCGCCGTTCGGTGACCTACCGCCGGACACTACCCAACTTGGGCTTCCGCGTCAGGAAAAGAACACGAAAAGTCCTGGTCAGCCAAGGCCGACCCAGGACTTTCCGGGCAAATCCACCGGCTTGCGCCCGGTATTCTCAGCTGTTTGTGACTGCGCTCACATCGTCGACGAAGCGCGCGGCGGCCTCCCGCAGGGCCGCCACGGACGGTCCGTGCTTCAGCACGTCACGGCTCACACTGGGCACCACGTTGCGCACCGAGGCGCCGAAGACCCGCGGCAGGTCCTTCGCGGTCGCACCCTGCGCGCCCACGCCCGGGGCCAGCAGCGGGCCGTTGATGGCCAGATCCGCGCCGGCCTCGGCCAGGGTGGCGCCGACCACCGCGCCGAACGAGCCCAGCGGCTCGGCGCCGGCGTTCTCGGCCGCCAGGCGGTCGAGCACGCCCTGCGCGACGCTCCGCCCGTTCGCGGCCGTCGCCCGCTGCACCTCGGCGCCCTCCGGGTTGGAGGTGAGCGCCAGCGCGAAGATGCCGGCCCCGTTGGCCCGGGCCAGGTCGAGCGCGGGCTGCAGCGACCCGAAGCCCAGGTACGGGCTGACGGTCAGCGCGTCGGAGAAGAGCGGGCTGCCCGGGGCGAGGAAGGTCTCGGCGTAGGCCGCCATGGTGGAGCCGATGTCGCCGCGCTTGGCATCCATCACGACCAGGGCGCCGGCCGCCCTGGCCTCGGCGACGGTCCGCTCCAGCACCGCGATGCCCCGGCTGCCGAACCGCTCGAAGAAGGCAGCCTGCGGCTTGAGCACGGCGACCCGGTCGGCCAGTGCCTCGACCACGGTGCGGGAGAAGGTCTCCAGACCGGCCACGTCGTCGGCCAGGCCCCAGGCGGTGAGCAGGGAGGAGTGCGGGTCGATGCCGACACAGAGCTGGCCGCGGGTGTCGAGGGCCTGGCGCAGCCGGGCGCCGAAGGGGGCGAGGGTCATGGGGTCCTTCCAGCAGGGGTTTCGGTGCGGTGGGCCAGGCCCACCACGTCGGTGAACTTGGTGAAGCCCCGGGCCGCCAGCTCGGTGCGCAGCTCGTCCAGGATGCGCAGCGGGGCGGTGGGGTCGTTGAACAGGGTGGTGCCGACCGCGACGCCGCTCGCGCCGGCGAGGGCGAACTCCAGCGCGTCCCGGCCGGTGCGCAGCCCGCCCATGCCGATGATCGGCACCGGCGGGATCCGGCCGGCCAGCATGGCGGCGTGCACCTCGTAGACGCAGCGGACGGCGATCGGGCGCACGGCCGGCCCGGACAGGCCGCCGAAGCCGGCCGCCAGGGCCGGCCGGAGGGTGTCCAGGTCGATCGCGGTGCCCAGGGTGGTGTTGATCATCGAGAGGCCGTCCGCGCCGGCCTGGACGCAGGCGGCGGCGATCTCGGTGATCGAGGCGACGTCGGGCGAGAGCTTGGCGTAGACCGGCAGCTGTGCGTCGGCCGCCCGGCGCACCGCGCGGACCACGTCGTACGAGGTGGCCGGGTTGCGGGCGAAGAGCAGGCCGCGGTCGGCGCTGTTCGGGCAGGAGATGTTGAGCTCGATGCCGATCACCCCGGCCCGGCCGCCCAGGCGCGCGGCCACCTCGGCGAACTCCTCCAGCCGCTCGCCGGCGATCGAGACCAGCACCCGGGCGCCGAGCTCGGCGAGCCGGGGCAGCTCGTCGCGGACGAAGGCGTCGATGCCGACCCCCGGGAGGCCCACCGCGTTCAGCATCCCGGACGGGGTCTCGGCCAGCCGCGGGACGGCCGAGCCGGCCCGCGGGCAGGACATCACCGTCCTGGTGGTGACCGACCCCAGCGCGTCCAGCGGGACGAACTTGGCCAGCTCCCGGCCGTACCCGGCGCAGCCGGCCGCGGTGGTGAGCGGGTTCGGCAGGGTGAGCGGCCCGAACGGGACCGTCAGGTCGACGTCCTCGGGGGTCATCGGGCCACCGCCCCCGCCCCGGCCGCGCCCGCCGGATCGGGCGGGACGCGGCCGGCCTCGGACCAGCGGACCCGGGCGCCGTCGAAGACCGGGCCGTCGGTGCAGCAGCGGGTGGGGCGGCTCACCCCGTCGGCGCCGACCACCGGCAGCACGCAGGTCGCGCAGAGCCCGGTGCCGCAGGCCATCGCCGTCTCCACCGCCGTCCAGCAGCGGGCGCCCAGCTCGAGCGAGACGCGGCTGATGTCAGCCAGCAGGGGCAGCGGGCCGCAGGCGTACACCACCCGGGCGTCGATCGCCTTGATCGCCTGCGCCAGCGGGTCGGTGACCAGGCCGGTCAGGCCGGCCGAGCCGTCCTCGGTGACCACCAGGACGTCCCTGGTGAGCGCGCGGGCCTGCGCCACCCCGAACAGCCGTCCGGAGCTCGCCGCGCCGAGCATGAAGCCCACCTCGCCGCCGTCGCGCCGGATCTCCTCGGCGAGGGCGAACAGCGGTGCGCCGGCATACCCGACGGCCACCAGCAGGCTGCTGACCGGGCCGTCGGGCAGCGGGAACGGCGTGCCGAGCGGAGCGATCAGGTCGACCCGCTCCCCGGCCCTGGCGCGCACCAGCTCCCGGCTGCCCGGGCCGCGCTCCTCGACCAGCAGCTCGACGGTGCCCGCCGCCTGGTCCGCCCGGTGGATCCAGAAGGCCCGCCGGAGCAGCATCGAGGAGAGCGGCCCGCCGACCGCGACGGTCGCGAAGTGGCCCGGTCTGACCCGGGGGGCCGCAGCGGGGGCGTGCAGCACCAGCCGCTGGTAGGCCCCTTCGGGGGTGCTGGAGAGCACCTCGGCCTCGGTCCGGACAGGATTGGCCATTTCGCATCACCTTTCGGCCGGCCGTCGTGACGGTTCGAACTCTCCCAAACCCGCGCGGACGCTGTCACTTCGCCCGCGCACCTGTGCGTCCCCCGCGGCCCGAACGCCTGTGCTCCGCAGGCGCCGGCTACCGCGGCTTCGCCGTGCCGACCGCCTCCGCGACGGTGCGGTGGCCACTGGCCCGCAGCCGGGCCGCCAGGCCCTTGTGCACGCGCCGCATCCAGAACGGCCCTTGGTAGACGAACGCGCTGTACCCCTGCACCAGGTCGGCCCCGTGCAGGATCCGCTGCCAGGCGTCCTCCGCGGTCTCGATGCCGCCGACCGAGATCAGCGTGAGCCGGCCCTCGGTCCGCGCCCGCAGCCGCTGCAGCACCTCCAGCGAGCGGTCGGCCAGCGGCGCGCCGGACAGGCCGCCCATGCCGATCTCCTCGATCCGGGCGGCCGGCTCCCGCAGCCCGTCCCGGCCGATCGTGGTGTTGGTGGCGATGATGCCGTCCAGGCCGAGCTGCAGGGCCATGTCCGCGATCTCGTCGATGTCCTCGTCCGCGAGGTCCGGGGCGATCTTCACCAGCAGCGGCACGTGGTGCGCCACGGCCGCGTCGGCGGCCTTGCGGACATCCCAGAGCAGCGGTCCGAGCACCTGGACGGCCTGCAGGTTGCGCAGCCCCGGGGTGTTCGGCGAGCTGACGTTGACCACCAGGTAGTCGGCGTACGGGGCGAGCCGCTCGGTGCTCTTCAGGTAGTCGGCCGTGGCGTCGGCCTCCTCGACCACCTTGGTCTTGCCGATGTTGACGCCGATCACCGGGGTCGAGGTGGTGTGCGGGCGCTTGGCGAGGCGGGCCGCGACCCGGGCCGAGCCCTGGTTGTTGAAGCCCATCCGGTTGATCAGCGCGCGGTCGTCGACCAGCCGGAACAGCCGCGGGGCCGGGTTGCCGGGCTGCGGCTCGCCGGTCACGGTGCCGATCTCGACGAAGTCGAAGCCCAGCATCGACAGGCCGTCGATGCCGATGCCGTCCTTGTCGAAGCCGGCGCCGAGGCCGAAGGGGCCGGGCAGGTCGAGGCCGAGCGCGGTGGTGCGCAGCGAGCGGTGCCGCGGCGCGAGCACCAGGGCGACCAGCTGCTTGAGGCCGGGGATCGAGGCGGCCAGCCGGATCCAGAAGAAGGCCAGGTGGTGGGCCTTCTCCGGGTCCATCTTCCGGAAGACCAGGTTGAACAGGATCTTGTACACGGGCGGGAGTGCGCCTTCCTGGAGCGACAACAGCGGGGAGGACATGGGAAGTGGGGGGCACCCGTGCTCGGTGCCCCCCACTAGGGTGTCGCTACTTGCGCCCGGCGTTGATCAGCGCCGCGTGCTCCTGGAGCGACATCACCCCGATCTCGCCGTGGGTGAGCGCGTCGATGCCCTGCACGGCCGCGCCCATGGCCTGGACGGTGGTCAGGCACGGCACGCCGCGCGAGACGGCCGCGGTGCGGATCTCGTAGCCGTCGAGACGGCCGCCGGTGCCGTACGGCGTGTTGATGATGAGGTCGACCTCGCCGTCGTGGATCAGCTGGACGATGGTCCGCTCACCCTTCGGGCCCTCGCCCTCGCTGTGCTTGCGCACGATGGTGGACGGGATGCCGCCGCGCTGCAGCACCTCGGCGGTGCCGGCGGTGGCGAGCACCTCGAAGCCGAGCTCGACCAGCGCGCGGGCCGGGAAGACCAGGTTGCGCTTGTCGCGGTTGGCGACCGAGACGAAGACCTTGCCCTTGGTCGGCAGGGCGCCGTACGCGCCGGCCTGGGCCTTGGCGTAGGAGGTGCCGAAGACCTTGTCGATGCCCATGACCTCACCGGTCGAGCGCATCTCCGGGCCGAGCACGGTGTCGACGCCGCGCCCGTGGATGTCGCGGAAGCGGCTCCACGGCATCACGGCCTCCTTGACCGAGATCGGGCAGTCGGCGGGCAGGGTGCCGCCGTCGCCCTCGGCCGGGAGCAGGCCCTCGGCGCGCAGCTCGGCGATGGTGGCGCCGAGCGAGATCCGGGCGGCGGCCTTGGCCAGCGGCACGGCCGTCGCCTTGGAGGTGAACGGCACGGTGCGCGAGGCGCGCGGGTTGGCCTCCAGCACGTAGAGGATGTCCCCGGCCAGCGCGAACTGGATGTTGATCAGGCCGCGCACCCCGACGCCCTCGGCGATCGCCTCGGTGGAGGTCCGCAGCCGCTTGATGTCGTAGCCGCCGAGGGTGATCGGGGGCAGCGCGCAGGCGGAGTCGCCGGAGTGGATGCCGGCCTCCTCGATGTGCTCCATCACGCCGCCGAGGTAGAGCTCGGTACCGTCGTAGAGCGCGTCGACGTCGATCTCGACCGCGTCGTCCAGGAAGCGGTCGATCAGCACCGGGTGCTCGGAGATCAGACCGGCGTGCCGCTCCAGGTAGGAGGCCAGCGAGGGCTCGTCGTAGACGATCTCCATGCCCCGGCCGCCGAGCACGTACGAGGGTCGGGCCAGCACCGGGTAGCCGATCTCGTCCGCGATCGCCTTGGCCTCCTCGAAGGAGAAGGCGGTGCCGTGCTTGGGCGCCGGCAGGCCGGCGTCGCGCAGCACCCGGCCGAAGGCGCCGCGCTCCTCGGCGAGGTCGATCGCCTCGGGCTGGGTGCCGACGATCGGTACGCCGTTGTCCTTGAGCGCCTGCGCCAGGCCCAGCGGAGTCTGGCCGCCGAGCTGGACGATGACGCCCGCCAGCGGGCCGGCCTGCCGCTCGGCGTGGACGATCTCCAGCACGTCCTCCAGGGTGAGCGGCTCGAAGTAGAGCCGGTCGGAGGTGTCGTAGTCGGTGGAGACGGTCTCCGGGTTGCAGTTGACCATCACGGTCTCGTACCCGGCGTCGGCCAGCGCGAAGGAGGCGTGCACGCAGGAGTAGTCGAACTCGATGCCCTGGCCGATCCGGTTCGGGCCGGAGCCCAGGATGATCACGGCGGGCTTGGTGCGGGTGGCGACCTCGCTCTCCTCGTCGTAGGACGAGTAGAAGTACGGGGTCTTGGCGGCGAACTCGGCCGCGCAGGTGTCCACGGTCTTGAAGACCGGGCGGATGCCGAGCGCGTGCCGCACCTCGCGGACCACGTCCGGCTTCAGGCCGCGGATCTCACCGATCTGCTGGTCGGAGAAGCCGTGCCGCTTGGCGTGGCGCAGCAGCTCGGGGTGGAGCTTGTCGGCCTCGGCCAGCTCGGCGGCGATCTCGTCGAGCAGGAAGAGCTGGTCGACGAACCACGGGTCGATCCGGGTGGCCTCGAACACCTCCTCCGGGCCGGCGCCGGCCCGGATGGCGTCCATGACGGTGTTGATCCGGCCGTCGGTGGGCACCTGGGCCTTGGCCAGCAGCTCGGCCTTGTCGCCCGGCTCGCCGGTCCAGCTGAACTGCGAGCCCTTCTTCTCGAGCGAGCGCAGCGCCTTCTGCAGCGCCTCGGTGAAGTTGCGGCCCATCGCCATGGCCTCGCCGACCGACTTCATGGTGGTGGTCAGCGTGGCGTCGGCGCTCGGGAACTTCTCGAACGCGAACCGCGGGACCTTGACCACGACGTAGTCGAGGGTCGGCTCGAAGGAGGCCGGGGTCTGCTCGGTGATGTCGTTGGGGATCTCGTCGAGCGTGTAGCCGACGGCCAGCTTGGCGGCGATCTTGGCGATCGGGAAGCCGGTGGCCTTCGAGGCCAGCGCCGACGAGCGCGAGACCCGCGGGTTCATCTCGATGACGATGACCCGGCCGTCGACGGGGTTGACCGCGAACTGGATGTTGCAGCCGCCGGTGTCGACGCCGACCTCGCGGATCACCGCGATGCCGATGTCGCGGAGGATCTGGTACTCGCGGTCGGTCAGGGTCATCGCCGGGGCGACGGTGATCGAGTCACCGGTGTGCACGCCCATCGGGTCGAAGTTCTCGATGGAGCAGACCACCACGACGTTGTCGTGCTTGTCGCGCATCAGCTCCAGCTCGTACTCCTTCCAGCCGAGGATGGACTCCTCCAGGAGCACCTCGGTGGTCGGCGAGAGGGTCAGGCCCTGGCCGGCGATCCGCCGCAGGTCCTCCTCGTTGTGGGCGAAGCCGGAGCCGGCGCCGCCCATGGTGAACGAGGGCCGGACCACGACCGGGTAGCCGCCGAGGGTGTCGACGCCGGCGAGCACGTCCTCCATCGAGTGGCAGATCACCGAGCGGGCCGACTCGCCGTGGCCGATCTTGGCGTTGACGGCCTCGACCACGCCCTTGAACAGCTGGCGGTCCTCGCCCTTGTTGATCGCCTCGACGTCGGCGCCGATCAGCTCGACGTTGTACTTGTCGAGGGTGCCGGCCGCGTGCAGCGAGATTGCGGTGTTGAGCGCGGTCTGGCCGCCGAGGGTGGGCAGCAGCGCGTCGGGGCGCTCCTTGGCGATGATCTTCTCGACGAAGTCCGGGGTGATCGGCTCGACGTAGGTCGCGTCGGCGATCTCCGGGTCGGTCATGATCGTGGCCGGGTTGGAGTTGACCAGGATCACCCGCAGGCCCTCGGCCTTGAGGACCCGGCAGGCCTGGGTGCCCGAGTAGTCGAACTCCGCCGCCTGGCCGATCACGATCGGGCCGGACCCGATGACCAGGACGGACTTGATGTCGGTGCGCTTCGGCACGGGTCAGCTCCCTGTGGTGGTGCGGGCCGGGGCACCGGCCATCGAGTCGACACTGTGCTGGGCCTGGTCGCCGCGCATGAGCTCGACGAACCGGTCGAAGAGGTACGCGGCGTCGTGCGGGCCGGCCGCGGCCTCCGGGTGGTACTGGACGCTGAACGCCGGGGTGTCCAGGCACTGGAGGCCCTCGACCACGTTGTCGTTCAGGCAGACGTGGGAGACCTCGGCCCGGCCGTACGGCGTGTCGCTGACCTTGTCCAGCGGGGCCTCCACGGCGAAGCCGTGGTTGTGCGCGGTGACCTCGACCTTGCCGGTGGTGCGGTCCTGCACCGGCTGGTTGATGCCGCGGTGACCGTACTTCAGCTTGTAGGTGCCGAAGCCGAGCGCGCGGCCGAGGATCTGGTTGCCGAAGCAGATGCCGAACAGCGGGGTCTTGCGCGCCAGCACGCCCTGCATCACCGCGACCTGGTGGTCGGCGGTGGCCGGGTCGCCCGGGCCGTTGGAGAAGAACACGCCGTCGGGCTCGACCGCGTAGACGTCCTCGATGGTGGAGTTGGCGGGCAGCACGTGCACCTCGATGCCGCGCTCGGCCATCCGCTGCGGGGTCATCGCCTTGATGCCGAGGTCGATGGCGGCGACCGTGAAGCGCTTGGTGCCGACGGCCGGCACGACGTACGGCTCGGTGGTGGCGACCTCGGCGCAGAGGTCCGCGCCCTTCATCTCGGGTGCCTCGTTGACCCGGGCCAGCAGGGCGGCCTCGTCGGCCAGCGCGGGGCCGGAGAAGATGCCGACCCGCATCGCCCCGCGCTCGCGCAGGTGCCGGGTGAGCGCCCGGGTGTCGACACCGCTGATGCCGACGATGCCCTGCGCGGCGAGCTCCTCGTCCAGCGAGCGGCGCGAGCGCCAGTTCGACGGCACCCGGGAGGGGTCGCGCACGACGTAGCCGGCGACCCAGATCTGCCGGGACTCCGGGTCCTCGTCGTTGACGCCGGTGTTGCCGATGTGCGGGGCCGTCATGACGACCACCTGGCGGTGGTACGACGGGTCGGTGAGGGTCTCCTGGTAGCCGGACATGCCGGTGTTGAAGACCGCCTCGCCGAAGGTCTCGCCGTGCGCGCCGTAGGCCTGGCCGCGGAAGGTCCGGCCGTCCTCCAGGACGAGCACGGCGGGCACGCGCTCCCGCCTCAAGCGCTGAGTGGTCGGGGCAGGTGCGGTCATGATGCGGTGCCTTCCGTCTGCTGCGTGCGGGTGGAGAGTTCGAGGATGGCGGCGATCCAGGCCGCGTGCTGGTCCGGCTGGTCCAGCCGGAAGCCGGACTCCAGGCCGGTGGTGCCCAGGCGCCAGCCGACGACCAGCAGGCCGGAGGGGACGACCTTGCCGGCGATGGCGGAGTCCTGGCGGGCCCCGGCCAGCACCTCGACCGGGATCCACAGGTCGGTGCCGCCCGGGCGGCGGGCCAGCAGGCCGCGCTCGGTGAGGGTGAGGTCGGCCAGGCTCCGGGTGCCCAGGTCGTGCGCGACGACCCGGTCCAGCCAGTTCCCGGCGGTGGTGGTGCCGTGGTAGCGGCCGGCGGCGGTGAGGGTGGCCGGCCCGGGGTCGGCCGGCACCTCGGGCAGCGGCGGCAGGTCGGACTGCAGCGTGCGGCGCCAGTTCCAGCCCTGCCGCATCAGCCAGTAGACCAGCGCGATCACGATCACCAGGCCGACCGTCCAGCCGATGTAGCCCGGCCAGTCGGTCACCTTGGCCTGGCCCTCGGCGGCGAGCGGGGCCGTCACGAGGGCGGTCACTTGAGATCGCCCTGCTCGGCCAGCTCGCCGGCCAGCACCGTGGCCGTGCCGCGCAGGAAGGTGGCGTGCACCCGCCCGGGCAGGTCGAGACCGCGGTAGGGGCTGTTGCGGCTGCGCGTCGCGAAGGTTTCGGGATCCACGGCACCACGGTACGCGGGATCGAAGAGCACCAGGTTCGCCGGTTCACCGACCGAGACGGGCCTTCCGTGGCCGGTCAGGCGCCCGATCCGGGCCGGCCGGCGGGACATCCGGTCCGCCACGCCCTCCCAGTTCAGCAGGCCGGTGTCGACCATGGTCTGCTGCACGACCGACAGCGCGGTCTCCAGCCCGACCATGCCCATCGCGGCGACCGCCCACTCGCAGTCCTTGTCCTCCGCCGGGTGCGGCGCGTGGTCGGTGGCGACGGCGTCGATGGTGCCGTCGGCCAGCGCGGCCCGCAGCGCCTCCACGTCGGCGGCGGTGCGCAGCGGCGGGTTGACCTTGTAGACCGGGTCGTAGCTGCGTACCAGCTCGTCGGTGAGCAGCAGGTGGTGCGGGGTGACCTCGGCGGTCACGTCCCAGCCCTTGGCCTTGGCCCAGCGGACGATCTCGACCGAGCCGGCGGTGGAGAGGTGGCAGACGTGCAGCCGGGAGCCGACGTGCGCGGCGAGCAGCACGTCCCGGGCGATGATCGCCTCCTCGGCGACCGCGGGCCAGCCGCCGAGCCCGAGCTCGCCGGAGACCTGGCCCTCGTTCATCTGGGCGCCCTCGGTCAGCCGCGGCTCCTGGGCGTGCTGGGCGACCACGCCGTCGAAGGCCTTCACGTACTCCAGCGCGCGGCGCATGATCACCGCGTCGTCCACGCACTTGCCGTCGTCGGAGAAGACCCGCACCCCGGCGGCGGAGTCGTGCATGGCGCCGAGCTCGGCGAGCTTCTTGCCCTCCAGGCCGACCGTGACGGCGCCGACCGGCTGCACGTCGCAGTAGCCGGACTCCTGCCCCAGCCGCCAGACCTGCTCGACCACACCGGCGGTGTCCGCCACCGGGAAGGTGTTGGCCATCGCGTGCACCGCGGTGTATCCGCCCTTGGCGGCGGCCTGGGTGCCGGTCAGCACGGTCTCGGCGTCCTCGCGGCCGGGCTCGCGCAGGTGGGTGTGCAGGTCGACCAGGCCGGGCAGGGCGATCAGGCCGCGGCCGTCGATGTCCACGTCCGCCTCGGCCGTCAGGCCGGTGCCGATCTCCCGGAACACGCCGTCGGCGATGAGGATGTCCTGGGGCGCGCCGCCGAGGATCTGGACGTTGCGGATCAGGTAGCTCGTCACTTGGCGGCCTCCGGGGAGTCGGTACGGGTGGTGTCTGCGGCGGCGTCGGCGAAGACCGCCCCGCCGAGCAGGAGGTACAGCACGGCCATCCGGGTGGAGACGCCGTTGGCGACCTGCTCGACCGCGGTGCAGCGCGGGGAGTCGGCGACCTCGGCGGTGATCTCCATGCCGCGGACCATCGGGCCGGGGTGCATCACGATGGCGTGCTCGGGCAGCTGCGCCATCCGGATGCCGTCCATGCCGTACCGCCGGGAGTACTCGCGCTCGGTCGGGAAGAACGCCGCGTTCATCCGCTCGCGCTGGACCCGGAGCATCATCAGCGCGTCGGTCTTGGGCAGCACCGCGTCGAGGTCGTAGGAGACCTGGCAGGGCCAGTTCTCGATCCCGATCGGCAGCAGGGTGGGCGGGGCCACGAAGGTGACCTCGGCGCCGAGCGTGGTCAGCAGGTGGACGTTGGAGCGGGCCACCCGGCTGTGCAGGACGTCGCCGACGATGGTGACCCGGCGGCCGGCCAGGTCGTGCCCGGCGCCCGGGTTGAGGTGGCGCCGGATGGTGAAGGCGTCCAGCAGCGCCTGGGTGGGGTGCTCGTGGGTGCCGTCGCCGGCGTTGATCACGCTGCCGTGCAGCCAGTCGGACTGGGCCAGCCGGGCCGGCGCGCCGGAGGCGTGGTGCCGGATCACCACCGCGTCGGCGCCCATCGCCTGCAGGGTCAGCGCGGTGTCCTTGAGGCTCTCGCCCTTGGAGACCGAGGAGCCCTTGGCGGAGAAGTTGATGACATCGGCGGACAGCCGCTTCTCGGCGACCTCGAAGGAGGTCTTGGTGCGGGTGGAGTCCTCGAAGAAGAGGTTGACGACGGTGCGGCCGCGCAGCGTGGGCAGCTTCTTGACGGAGCGTCCGGAGAGGTGGGCCAGCTCCTCGGCGGTGTCCAGGATGAGCAGGGCGTCGTCGCGGCTGAGGTCTGCGGTGGAGACGAGATGGCGCTTCACGCGGTCACTCCGGGAGGTGCGGGTCGGACGGCTGGGCGGCGAGCGCCTGGGAGGACCGGGCGGTGTAGTCGCGGTCGCCGACCAGGACGGCGTCCCGGCCGTCGGTGTCGGCGAGCTGCACCTGCACGGCCTCGCGCAGCGAGGTGGGCAGGTTCTTGCCCACGTAGTCGGCGCGGATCGGCAGCTCGCGGTGGCCGCGGTCGACCAGTACGGCGAGCTGGACGGCGCGTGGGCGGCCGATGTCGCTCAGCGCGTCCAGCGCGGCCCGGATGGTGCGGCCGGAGAACAGCACGTCGTCGACCAGGATGACCAGCTTGCCGTCGATGCCCTCGGCGGGGATCTCGGTGTGCTCCAGCGCGCGGGCCGGCTTCAGCCGGAGGTCGTCCCGGTACATGGTGATGTCCAGGGTGCCGAGCGGGATCTCGCGGCCGGCCACCTGGTTGAGCCGGGTCTGCAGCCGGCGGGCGAGGTGGACACCGCGGGTGTGGATGCCGAGCAGCACCACGTCGTCGGCGCCCTTGGCGCGTTCGACGATCTCGTGGGCGATCCGGGTGACGATCCGGGTGATGTCCCCGGCGTCGAGCACCTGGTGCGGCGGACGCGGCGCCGATGGAATGTGTGTGGTCATGCCGAAGCGGACCTCCTTCCCCGCCTCACTGGACGGGCCTTAAAGGATGTCTGGAATTGCACTCCCGACCGTGGCGGAAGCCTCGCCCATGGTAGCAGTGCGCTCACCCGCGTTCAGGACCGGCTGGTTCCGCTTCACCCGATCGGCCGTACCGCGCCGGTTCACGGAGCCGCCCCGAGCTATTCGCACGACTGCCCCATTCGGCTTGACGCGACTACCTCACTCTACGTAACCTCACAGTGAGTTACGAGACCGCCTCTGTACCCACCGGTACGGTCGGCCGGATCCGCGGTCATCACCCGCTCGCTCGTGGCTCACCACTGAACGCGAAGCAATCTCGTCCGGGGAGATCTATGTCCAGCGACTACGCGAAGCAACTCGGGGCCAAGCTCCGGGCGATCCGCACTCAGCAGGGTCTCTCCCTGCACGGCGTCGAGGAGAAGTCCCAGGGTCGCTGGAAGGCAGTCGTCGTCGGCTCGTACGAGCGTGGCGACCGCGCGGTGACGGTGCAGCGCCTGGCCGAGCTGGCCGAGTTCTACGGCGTCCCGGTGCAGGAGCTGCTCCCCGGCGGGACCCCGGGCGGCGCGGCCGAGCCGCCGCCGCGCCTGGTGCTCGACCTGGAGAGACTGACTCAGGTGCCGTCCGAGAAGGCCGGCCCCCTGCAGCGCTATGCGGCCACCATCCAGAGCCAGCGCGGCGACTACAACGGCAAGGTGCTGTCGATCCGCCAGGACGACCTCCGCACGCTGGCCGTGATCTACGACCAGTCGCCGTCGATCCTCACCGAGCAGCTGATCAGCTGGGGCGTGCTCAACCCCGACGCCCGCCGCGCGGTGCGCGAGGAGGACGCGGGCTGACGCCCAACCGTCAGCAGAAACGTCACGGCGGGGTGCGCTGTCGCGCACCCCGCCGTCGCGCCGTCCGGACAGCGGCCCGGCGGCGGCGCCTTCAGCACACCGAGCCGAGGCTGAAGCCCGGCCGCGCCTCCACCCCGTCCAGCTCGACCGCGGCCGGCGCGTAGCCGAACCCGGTGCTCTGCCAGGCCCAGGCCACCTGCCGGTACTCCCCGCAGGCCCCCGCGGAGCCCTGCGAGCCGTGCAGCAGGGCCGCCCCCGGCAGCTCCCGGACCAGCCCGGCGCAGAGCACCGCGCAGACCAGGTCGAGGTCCTCGTCATGGATCCGCACCACCCCGTCCTCCCAGTGCAGGATCCGGGCGTCCGCCGCCAGCCGCCCGCCGGGCCCGTCCACCACGCAGTGGAACTGGTAGGTGCCGGCGCCCGCGCCGACCAGCATCCGGCGGAAGATCTCCGAGGCCCGCTCGTACGCCTGCCGGACCTGCGGGAGCAGCTCCTCCGGGGAGCCGCACAGCCCGCCGTCCAGCAGCAGGTCGGCGTGGCGCAGGGTCAGCCCGCCCTCCCGGGCCCGGACCAGGCGCGGCAGGAAGTCACCGGCGAGCTCCTCGCCCTGGTAGGGCAGCAGCTGGGTCTGCAGCGGCGGATTGACCAGGTAGCGCTCCCGGGAGCTCTGCTCGGTCGGGTCCAGCGCGTGCAGCAGGCAGAAGTCGGCGAAGTCCTCGGGGTGGAACATCCGGGCCTGGACGGTGCCGAACACCCGGCGCGCCTCGGTCAGCAGGGTCGCGGTGTCCCGCAGGTAGGCCGCATGGTCCGCGGCCTCGGTCAGCCGCCAGGGGCGGGCCCGCTCGAAGTCCTCCGCACTGGTGAGGATCCCGGTGACGAAGGCCTCCTCGGGCCGACGGCCGCCCCCCGCCCCGGTGGAGGTGCAGCGGGAGGACCGGGGGGTGCGGCTGTTGCGGGGCATCGGTGGCTCCTGGGGGGCGGGGAGTCGTAGGGGGCGGCCGGTCGGCCGCTGCCCCTCTTCCTCCCCACCCTCACCCGCCGCACACGTACGCGTTGTCACAGGCCTGTAACCGAGTGCGACCGGCGCCGTCGCCTACTGCGGGCGCGGCGCCCGCGCCAGCTGGCGGGACTGGGCGACCAGCCGGCCGGCCGAGTCCCAGACCTCGGCATCCTCCTCGAAGTAGCCGCCGGCCAGGTTGCGGGTGGCGTGGCTGACCCGCAGCCAGCCCGGCTCGGGCCTGGCCCGCAGGTGCACCGTGAGCTCGATGGTCGGGGCCCAGCCGGGCAGGCCGAGGTCGAAGGTGACCGGCGGCAGCGCGTCGGCCACCAGGAGCAGCAGCAGCGGGTCCGGCTCGCGGCCGTCGGCGAGCTTGAACCAGCCCTGGATCCGGCCCTCCTTCGAGGGCTGCCCGAGCGCCCAGCCGATGGTGGCCGGGTCGAGTCTCAGGTCGAACCGCTCCAGCAGGGCCGCCTGGTCGAGCAGGGACGGCGGCGCGTGCTCGACCCCGACGCACTCCTCGGGCGGCGGCATGACCGGCGGCCGGGCGGTGGTGCGCACCTCGCCGCCGAGGCCGTCCAGGTCGCCGTAGGTGGCCAGCACCCGCAGCCGCTCCTCGCCGTCCTGGCTCAGCGAGGCGGTGCCGGTGGACAGCGAGCGGCCCTGGCGCACCAGCTCGGTGCGCACGCTCGCGGGGCCGGGCCGGGCCGCCGAGAGGTAGTAGCCGCTGATCGACACCGGGTCCGGGTGCTCCCCGTGACGCAGCGACAGGGCGTGGCCGGCCACCGCGAGCAGCAGGCCGCCGTTGATGCCGCCGCCGATCTGCCAGCCGGCGTCGAGCTCGGCCTCGTACCGGCCCGGCTGCTCGGAATGCGGGGTCAGGGCGATGCCCCGGTCGAACTCGCTGCGTATCGCGGTGGTCATGGGTACGTGTCCTTCGCTGCGACGGTCCCGGCCTGCGCCTGGTTACTGGCGAGTAGCCTACGCCGCGGGCGCCCGGCCGACCAGGACCGTACGTCGGCCGGGAACGCGTGAAGGCCGCCGGACCGAGGTCCGGCGGCCTTCACGCGGGGGACGTGTCAGTCCCGGCGGATGGTCGGCTTGAGCTCCATGAAGCGGGCCAGCAGGCCGTTCACGAAAGCGGGCGAGTCATCCGTGGAGTATTCCTTGGCGATCTCGACGGCCTCGTCGACCACGACCGCGTCCGGGACACCGTCCTCCCAGATCAGCTCGTAGGTGCCCAGGCGCAGGACGTTGCGGTCCGCGACCGGCATCCGGTCGAGCGTCCAGCCGACCGCGTAGGTGGCGATCAGGTCGTCGATCCGGCGGGCGTACCGGGAGTACCCCTCGACCAGCTGCATGGTGTACTCGGCCACCTGCGGGATGCCCTCGTCGGGCTTGGGCTCGCGTGCGCGGGCCACCCAGTCGGCGAGCACCTGCTCGGGGGAGACACCACGGTGATCCGCCTCGAACAGGATCTGGAAGGCCCTGGTGCGGGCCTTGCTGCGTGCAGCCGCCACGGTTACTTGTTCACCCGGCCGAGGTAGCTGCCGTCGCGGGTGTCGACCTTGATCTTCTCACCGGTGACGATGAAGAGCGGGACCTGGATCTCGGCGCCGGTCTCCAGGGTGGCCGGCTTGGAGCCGCCGGTGGAGCGGTCGCCCTGCACGCCGGGCTCGGTGTGCTCGATGGTCAGCTCGACCGAGGCCGGGAGCTCGATGTACAGCGGGGCGCCCTCGTAGACCGCGACCAGGGCCTCGAAGCCCTCCAGAAGGTACTTGGCGGCGTCGCCGACGACCGAGGGGTCGATCGGGAGCTGGTCGTAGGTGTCCGTGTCCATGAACACGAACTGCTCGCCGTCCTTGTAGGAGAACTGCATGCCACGCTTGTCGACGTTGGCGGTCTCGACCTTGGTGCCCGCGTTGAAGGTCTTGTCGACGACCTTGCCGGTCAGGACCTCCTTGAGCTTGGTGCGCACGAAGGCCGGACCCTTGCCGGGCTTGACGTGCTGGAACTCGACGACGGACCAGAGCTTGCCGCCGTCAAGCTTGAGGACCATGCCGTTCTTGAGATCGTTCGTGGAAGCCACGGGCGCACTAACTCCTGGATATAGCTGTCAAGGAACCAAGAAGGACGCGCAACCTGCTGCCGGGCCGGGGCCACGGCTACAGGGCGAGGAGCTCCTTGGTCGTTATGGTGAGCAGCTCGGGCCCGCCCTCCTCAGGGGGGCGCACCACGAGCGTGTCCTCGATCCGGACGCCGCCCCTGCCCGGGAGATGGACCCCCGGACCGACGGTGACCGGCACGCGATTGTCCAGTTTACCCATGTCGGCGGGGCCCAGACGCGGCGCCTCCCGGATCTCCAGTCCGATTCCGTGTCCGACCGGATGCACCGAGCGCTCGGTGTGGCCGGCCGCCTGGAGGATCGAACGGGCCGCGTCGTCCGGAACGTGCTGCGGTACCCCCGGCCCGAGCGCCTCCCGGCCGGCCCGCTGGGCGTGGAAGACCAGCCGGTGCAGCTCCACCTGCCAGGGGGCCGGGGCCGCGCCGATCACGAAGGTGCGGGCGGTGCGGATCCCGTACCCGCGGTACTGGGCGCCGAGCACCACGGTGAGGAAGTCACCCTCCTCCACCCGGTGGTCGGTGGGCTGGTGGTGCTCCAGCCCGGAGTGGCCGCCGGTGCCGACCGAGACCGGGAAGGCGGCCCGGTCGGCGCCGTGGTCGATCATGCGGCGCTCCAGCTCCATCGCCAGGTGCCGCTCGGTCCGGCCGACCAGGATCGACTCCAGCAGCTCGCCGAGCGCCTGGTCGGCGATCTCGGCCGCGATCCGCAGGTCGGCGATCTCGTGCTCGTCCTTGACCACCCGCAGCCGCTCGACCGCCTGGTCGAGGTCGAGCAGCCGCAGCCCGGTCGCGGTGGCGGCCAGGCCGCGGTGGCGGCCGACCGTGAGGTCGTGCTCCTCCACGGCCAGGTCGGCCACCTTCAGCCGGACGGCCGCCTCGGCCAGCGCCAGCGCGGTGTCGGTCTGCGAGAGCACCGGCAACCGGGCGACGTCCTCGGCGATCAGGTGTTCGCCGCTGTCGTCCGGAGGCAGGTCGTCGGGCACCGCCAGCAGCACCCGGTCCCGGGTGAGCAGCAGGCTCGCGCCGCACGGCGGGCAGCCGGTGAGGTAGCGGACGTTGGCGGCGCGGGTGACCAGCGCGGCGTCCGCCCCGGAGGCACTGCAGTACTCCCGGAGACGTTCCCGTCGGGCCGCGTGCGCATCGGACATGGATCGAGCGTACGAAGCCGGGCCGTCCTCCGCCCGTCGGGGCGGCCGACGGGGCCGCCGCTACTCGTAGCGCAGGGCGGCGGGCCGGGTGCCGCGCCGCAGCGCGGGCAGCGTCAGCACGGTGACCCCGAGGACGGCGGCCGCCGCCGTACCCGCCAGGGTGATTACGCCCGTCCGGTCGATCGCGGCGGGCAGGCCGGCCAGCGCGAGCAGGGTGCGCCCGAGGCCGGTGCCGACCGCGACCGCCAGCAGCAGGCCGACCGCCGTCGGCAGCGCGCTCTGCCACAGCAGGGACCACGCCAGGGTGCGCCGGGGCGTGCCGAAGGCGGCCAGGCAGGCCAGCGTCCGGCGGCGCTCGCGGAGCTGCTCCAGCAGGCCGACCAGCATGCTCAGCGAGATCAGCAGCACGGTGGCGGTCGCCGCGGCGGTCAGCGCCCGGCGGATCCCGTCGAAGCCGCGGTCGGCCTCGTCCACGGTCTCGTCCGGGAACGCCACCCGGGCCGCCGGGTCGACCGCGGCGAGGGCGTTGCGCACCCGCTCCCGGGCGTCCGGCACGCCGCCGTCCAGGGTCAGCTCGACCTGGGCGGGCCGGCCGGCGCGCACCCCGTCGGGCAGCGCAGCCGCGGTGGCCAGCACGATGCCGTCGAGGAGGCGGCCGCCCGGGCCGGGGCGGGCCTCGACCGCCGGCAGGGCGGCGGGAAGGTGCCAGCGCACCCCCTGGTGGTCGTCCATCGCCGTGACCTCGGCGCCCGGCACCGGCCGGTGGGCCGCACCGCCGGCCGGAAGGCCGCCGGTCACCACGAAGGCGTCGCCGTCGGCGCAGGACGGCAGCACCGCGAAAGCCTTGAGGGCGGCGCAGTCGCCCACCCGCACGAGGTCCGTCCCGCCGACCTCGACCGCGGTCTCCCGCAGCCACAACTCGGTGTAGCCCACGCTCTCGGCCGTGCCGGGCACCGCGCGCAGCCGCGCGGCCAGTTCGGCGGCCCGCTCGCCACCGCCCTCCAGGGTCACCGTGCCGCCGGGGGCCACCGCCCGGGCCGCCGGGCCGCGCGGATCGCGCTCCCGGTGGCCGGCCGCGATGCCGCCGAACAGGCTCTGCAGGGCGATCGCGCCGGCCACGGCGACCAGCACGCCGGCCGTGGTCCGGGAGGCGGCCCCGCCGCTGAGCCGCAGCCGGCCGACGGCCAGCTGCCAGGACGGCGGGCCGGTCGGCAGGTGCCGGACGGTGAGGTCCAGGAGGGCGGGCAGCACCACGGCGATGCCCACCAGCAGTAGGACCATGCCGAGCACCACGGCGGCCAGCAGCTCGGGAGCCGCCATCAGGTCGGTACGGCCCTGGGCCTGGCCGATCAGCAGGGCCCCGGCGGCCGGCAGCGCCAGCCGCCACCAGAGCCTGCGCCGGGTGGCCGCGGAGCCGCGCGCCACGCCGAGCGGCTCCGCGGCCACCCCGCGCATCACGAGCAGCGTGGCGGCCACCGCCAGCAGCGGCACCACCGCCATCACCGAGACGGCCAGCAGCGGATCGGGGTCGATGTCGGCGGCGAAGACGCTCAGCCCCTGGAGGGTCACGTACTCGGCCAGCCGCCGGGCGGCCAGGAAGAGCAGCCAGCCCGCCGCCAGGCCGGCGACGGCGCCCGCCAGGGACTCCCCCGCGGCGATCCGGGCGGTCATCGCCCGGTCGGCGCCGACCAGTCGCAGCGCGGCCAGCCGCCGGTCGCGGGCCTCGCCGCCGAACCGGGTGGCGGCGCCGGCGAACACCGCCACCGGGGTGAGCAGCACCACGATGCCGACCACGGTGAGCAGCACCAGTTCGGGCTCCAGCGCGCGGGGCGGGTACCGGTCGCCGAAGGAGTCGATCCGCAGCGCGCCGTGGGCCGCGTCGAGGCGGTCGCTGCCCAGGACGAAGCTGAGGTCACCCGGGCCGACCAGGCCGCCGCTGCCGATCTCGCCGCTCACCGGGTGGTCCAGCCGCTCCTTCAGCAGCCGGCCCTCGGCGGAGCCGAGCAGGTCGGCGAGGGCGGGCGAGACCACCATCTCGCCGGGCTTCGGGTAGCCGCTCAGGCCCGGCGGCAGCGGGGCCAGCGGGCCTTCGGGCTGCACGATCCGGCCGCGCACCTCGGCCCCCCGGAAGCGGGTACCGGCGTCCATCAGCAGCAGGGTCCGGTCGGAGGCGGCCAGGTCGGGGTCGGCGTGCATGGTGTCGACCAGGGCATGGATCCGGTCGTCGCGGTGGTGCTTCATCCCGGGGAACGAGGAGGCGAGGAGCAGCATCGCGACACCGAGGCCGACGCCGGCCGCGGTCAGCACGGTACGGGCCCGGCTGTCCCGGCCGCCGGTGAAGGCGAACCGGATGCCGAGGGCGAGGTGGCCGAGCCGGCGCAGCCGGACGGTCGGCGCGGGCGGGCGGGCGGTCTGGTTCACGGGGCCGTCTCCGGGTCGCGGGCGTCGCCGTGGACCAGCACGGCGGAGAGGTCGGGGGCGGTCACGGCGCTCCAGCCCAGCCGGAGCAGCCGCCGGCTGTCGCCGAGCGGGCCGGGCGCCGGCCGGTCCCGTCCCTCCCCAGAGGCGTCGCCCGCGGAGTGGGCGAGCGCGAGCAGCAGGGCGGCGGCGGCCAGGCCGACCGCGATCCCGCTCGGGACGCGGCGCTCCGGCCGGGGCGAAGGCGGCTTCACCGGCCCGCCCCCGGCGCACCGGTCCGGCCGTCGCGGACCACGACCTCGCGGTCGGTGTAGGCGGCGACCCGGGCCTCGTGGGTGACCAGCACCACCGCGGCACCGGTCTCCTCGACCGCGGCGCGCAGGAGTTGGAGCACCCGCTCGCCGTTGAGCGAGTCGAGCGCTCCGGTCGGCTCGTCGGCGAAGACCACCCGGGGCCCGGTGACCAGGGCTCGCGCCACCGCGACCCGCTGGCCCTGGCCACCGGAGATCTCGCCGGGCCGCTGCCCGGCGGCGTCCTCGACCTCCAGCCGCTCCAGCCACTCACGGGCCCGGGCCTCGGCGGCGCGCCGGCGCAGGCCGTTCAGGCGCAGCGGCAGTGCGACGTTGTCCAGGCAGGACAGCTCGGGCACCAGTTGGCCGAACTGGAAGAGGAAGCCGAAGTCGGTGCGGCGCAGCGCGCTGAGGCTGCGGTCGGAGAGGTCGGACAGCTCCTGGCCGCGGTAGGTCACGGTGCCGGTGTCCGGCCGGATGATGCCGGCCAGGCAGTGCAGCAGGGTGGACTTGCCGGAGCCGGAGGGGCCCATCACGGCGACCAGCTCACCCGGCATCACCCACAGGTCGGCGCCGGCCAGTGCGGTGGTCGGCCCGTACCGCTTGCCCAGTCCGGCGGCGCTCAGCAGGGCGCCGGGGCGGGCCGCCGCCCGCTCGGCGGCGGGGTCGGAGCCGATGGCCTCGACCGGCTCGACGCCCTCGTCGGCCTCGACGGCCTCGACGGGAGAGATCCTCATGCCGGCCGCACCTCCCGGCCGAGCTCGTCCAGGCGGGCGGCCGTCAGCTCCAGCCAGCGCAGGTCCGCCTCCAGGTGGAACAGCGCGTGGTCGCAGATCAGCTGGTCGGCGAGGTCGCCGGCGGCCTTGCGGCGGGTCAGCTCGCGCATCTGCCGCAGGTGCTCGGCCCGCTGCACGTCCAGCACCTCGTACGGCCGGCGCCCGGTCAGCAGGGCGAGCACGACCTTGGTGTAGAGGGTGTTCTGCAGGTAGGGCTCGGGGCTCTCCGGGCGGGCCAGCCAGCCGGCCACGTCGGTCACGCCCGCCTCCGTGATGGCGTACCGCTTGCGCTCGGGCCCGTCGCCGGGCTCGACGCCCTCGACCTCGACCAGTCCGCTCTTCAGCAGTCGGGAGAGGGTGGAGTAGACCTGGCCGTAGGCGAGCGAGCGGGTGCGGCCGAACTGCTCGTCGTAGGCGCGCTTCAGGTCGTAGCCGTGGCGCGGGTGGGACTCCAGGAGCCCGAGGATGGTGTGTCCGAGTGACATGGCAGGGACTATACCCCGCAGGTATACACCGAGTGCATAGTGCCCCTTCCACGCGCTTCGCCCGCCGGGAATGATTCGGCGGCACGCCCGGTTGCGACCCCATGACAATGACTTCCATTGCCAGGAGAAGGAGGCGATCATGGCCCGCAGCGACCTGCGCCCGATCGTGACCCTGCGATCGACGGCCGGCACCGGCTACACGTACGTGACCCGCAAGAGCCGTCGCAACGACCCGGACCGGCTGGAGATCCGCAAGTTCGACCCGGTCGCCGGCGAGCACGTGCTGTTCCGCGAACAGCGCTGAACCACCGCCCGCAGCAGCAGCAGCAGAGGAGAGACGACATGCAGCACGGCATCCACCCCGCGTACCGTCCGGTGGTCTTCCGGGACCGCGCCGGGGAGTACGCCTTCCTCACCCGCTCGACGCTCGCCGGCAACGGCACGGTGGAGTGGACGGACGGGCGCCGCTACCCCGTGGTCGACGTCGAGACCTCCTCGGCGAGCCACCCGGTCTGGACCGGCAGGACCCGGATCCTGGACACCGCCGGCCGGGTCGAGCAGTACCGCCGCCGCTACGGGCAGGGCTGACCACCACCGGGCCGCGCCGCGGGCCCCGCGCCCCGGCGCGGCCCGGTCGTCCATACCCACCCGATCGGCGACAATCCGGACATGGAGACACCCGAGATCGTGTCGGCCGCCGACTGGCAGCTCGCCCGCGAGGAGCTTCTGACGGCCGAGAAGGAAGCCACCCGCACCCTGGACGCGCTCGCGGCGCGCCGGCGCCGGCTACCGATGGTCAGGTTCGACCAGGAGTACCTGTTCGACACCCCCGCCGGCCCCCGGAGCCTGCTCGAACTCTTCGAGGGCCGCGACCAGTTGGTGGTTTACCAGTTCATGGACCTGGGCCCGGACCGGCTCTGCCCCGGCTGCACCTGGTTCACCGACAACGTGCCCGCGGCCGGCCCGGCCCGGCTCGCCGACCGCGGGGTCACCTGGGTGACGGTGTCGAACATGCCGCTCGCCCGGATCGAGGCGGAGAAGGAACGGCTGGGCTGGACCTTGCCGTTCGTCTCCTCGCACGGCACGTCCTTCTCGGCGGACTGCGGGGCGGGCGGCGGCTTCCTGCTGAGCGTCTTCCTGCGCGACGGCGATCAGGTGTACCGGACCTACAGCACCACCTCGCGCGGGGTCGACCGGCTGGTCTTCGGCAACAGCATCCTGGACCTCACCCCGTACGGCCGGCAGGAGGCCTGGGAGGACTCCCCGCCCGGCTGGCCGCAGCACCCCACCTACGGCTGACCGGGCGACGCCCCCGGTCAGGAGTACCGGGTGACCAGGCCGCGGCGGCGGAACGAGCGGAGCATCCGGCCGAGGGCGAACAGCCCGCCGGCCAGCAGGACGGCGGTGCCGCCGGTGGCCAGGGCCAGCTCCCGCCAGGGCATGCCGTGGCCCGCCGCCAGCGCGCGTCCGACCGCGAAGACGTGCGTGGTGGGCAGCGCGGCGGCGACCGGCCGCAGCGGCGCCGGCAGGGTGGAGACCGGGTAGAAGACGCCGGACAGCGGCATCACCACCGAGAGCGCGCCCCACACCAGGGCCTCCGCGCCACTGCCGTACCGCAGGACCAGGCCGACCACGGTCAGCGCCACCGCCCAGCCGCAGGCGAGCAGCAGGGCGGCCACCGGGATCAGCCCGAGGCCGAGCGAGCTGATGTCGAACGCGTAGGCGGCCAGGGCGAGTCCGGCGACGGCGGTGGTGCTGACCGCGGTGCGCAGCAGCGCGAACAGGCCGACCCCGGCGAGGTACTCCCACCCCCTGAGCGGGGTGGTGAGCAGGCCCAGCACATTGCGCGACCAGGTCTCCTCCAGGAAGCCGGTGGCCAGCGAGATCTGGGTCTGGTGCACCAGGTGCCAGAGCACCGTGCCGCTCAGCAGGAAGACCGCCAGGCCGGCGCCGGCCGACCCGGCGGCGTCCGCCGCGAACAGGCCGATCGAGCCGTAGAGCAGGGTGTCCACGGCAGGCCAGACCAGCACGTCGAAGAAGCGGTGCGGGCTGCGCCGGAGCACCAGCCAGTGCCGGCGGGTGACCGCGCGGACCCGGTGCGCGCAGGCCGCGGCGGGGGCGCGGCGGGCCGCCAGGTCGAGGGTCATGCGGCGGCCCCCCTGGCCCGGTCGCGTTCCGCGGCGAGGTGCAGGAAGACACCCTCCAGGTCCGCGCGCCCGTAGCGGCGGGCGATCTCCTCGGGCGTCCCGTCCGCGGCCACCCGGCCCGCCGCGAGGAACACCACCCGCCCGCAGAGGCGTTCCACCTCGACCATGTCGTGGCTGGTGACCAGCAGTGCGGTGCCGTGCCCGGTGGAGAGGTCGAGCAGCGCGGTGCGCACCCGCAGGGCGATGTCCGGGTCGAGCGAGGCGGTCGGCTCGTCCAGCACCAGCAGTCGGGGGGCGTGCAGGGCGGCCTTGGCGATCCCGACCAGGGTCCGCTGGCCGCTGGAGAGTTCGGTGCCGATCGCGGACGCGAGGTGGGCCAGGCCGAAGCGCTCCAGGGCCGCGTCGACAGCGGGGCCCGGGTGCCGCAGGCCGTACAGGTCGGCGTACAGCCGCAGGTACTCGCGCACCCGGAGGCGGTCGGGCAGCGGGAGGTAGCCCGCCACGAAGCCGACCGCGTCCATGGCGGCCGGGCGGGCGGCGGGCAGGCGGTGACCGAGGATCTCCACGGTGCCGCCGTCGGGCTCCACGGCGCCGAGGCACATCAGCAGGGTGGTGGTCTTGCCGGCGCCGTTCGGGCCGAGCAGGCCGACCCGCTCGCCCGCGTGCACGGTCAGGTCGACGCCGTCGACGGCGCGGCCGCGGCGGTACTCCTTCACCAGGCCGCGGGCGGTCAGGATCCGCTCGGGGCCGGTCATCCGCGGGCCTCCAGGGACCAGACCAGCTCCGCGCGCAGCGGGCCGGTGCGGGCCAGCAGGCTGCCGTGGTCCGCGGCCAGCGGGGCGAGCTGGGAGGCGTGGCAGAGCACGGCCGCGCGCTTGGCGGCCCACTGCCGGTCGTCCAGCCGCAGGTGGTGGCGGACGGTGCTGCGGTGGGTGCGCAGCAGGTCCTGGTAGGCCAGGCCGCACATCGGGCTGCGGGCGAGTGCCCGGTCGGCCCGGTCGGTGGCCCACTCGGGGAGGTGACCGGTGTACGGGAGGTCCGCGTAGACCAGCGGCGGGGCGGCGCCGAGGCCGGCCAGCACGGCCAGCGCGCGGTCCCGGACGCGCTGGTGGTCGGGCTGGTTCGAGCCGACCGGGACGAGCACGGTGGTGTCCGCCGGGAGGGCGGCCAGCAGGTCGTCGATCCCGGTCGGCTCGCCGCCGTCGCCGTACGGGCCGTCGGGGTGGTCGAGCACCACCTGCTGGGCGCCGAGCAGCGCGCAGGCGCGGGCGTCCTCGGCGAGCCGGGCGGCGTACGCCTCGCGGGCGGTGGAGAAGCCGCAGGTGGCGTCCCACCAGGAGACCGGGTGGTGGGTGGCGGGGGCGCCGCCGAAGACGGTGACCACGGCCACCGGGCCGGGGAGTTCGGGGATCAGTCCGGCCAGCGAGAGGGCGGCGTCGTCGAAGTGCGGGGAGAGGATGACGGTGCGCCAAGCCGGTTCGGGGGGCGTCGAGCGGGGTGCCGCCGGGTGCTGGGGCGTCGGGTGCTGGGGCGTCGGGTGGTTCATCGGTGCCGGTCTCCGAGGGGTGGCTGGTGCCGGGGCCAGAGCTGGGCCGGGTCGAGGCGGTGCAGGGCGGCGAAGGCGGCGTCCCACTGGTCGTCGTCGCCCTCCCAGCGGCCGGGGGCGGCGGCGACGGTGCCCCAGGCGATCCCGGGGGGCAGCCGGTCGGCGTCCTCGGGTGCGGTCCGGCGCAGCCAGAGCAGGGCGAAGCGGTGGCCGGGGTGCTCGGCGGCGAGGGTCGCCCGCAGCCGGCGCAGATCGGCGGCGGCGAGCTCGTCGAAGGCGTCGTGGTGCACGTAGAGGACCCGGTCCGCGGAACTCGAGAGTGCCCGCCAACGCTCGGCCAGCGCCTGGTACTTGGCCCGGACGACCGGGAGTTCGCGGTCGATGTCGGCCTGGGTGAGCGGGCCGGGGGCGGCCGGGTGGAAGTCATGGAAGAAGCGGATGTCGCTGCCCCGGTCGAGTGCGCACCGGCCGTCGTCGAACGGTTCCACCAGGCCGGGGCGCAGTACGGTGCGGAAGTCGGTGGCCACGGCCTCCAGGACGGATTCGAAGTCGAGGTCGAGCCAGTCGAAGAAGTGGGCCCGGTCGCTGCCGGTGATCCGGCGCAGCTGGTAGGTGGACTCGCAGTGGTAGCCGAGGCCGACGCAGTGCTGGTACACGGCTCACACCCGGTCGGCGGGCGCCGGCCCCGGCCGGCTGCTGCCGCCGGCGAGGTACTCGGCCGCGGCGGTCGCGTTCGCCAGGCCGGCGCCCCTGGCCAGCAGGGTCGGGGCGGCGGTCGCGTCCGGGGCGAGGCCGAACTCGACGGCGATCAGGTCGGGGCGGCGGGTGCGCAGGGCACGCAGGGTGTCGCGCTGCCAGGGGTCGCGGTGGGCGTCCCGGACGGCGACGGCGAGGAGGCCGTCGGCGGGCAGCGGTATCCGGTCCGGATCGGTGCCGGGCTCGACCTCGGTGCTGCCGGCGAGCGCGCCGAGCGCGGCCAGCGGGGCGGCGAGCCCCCAGGGCGCCTCGCCGACCGCGAGGTTGGCGGTGGCGCCGAGCCGGACGGCGTGCACCTTCCGCGGCCCGGCCGCCGGCGCCGTCCCGTGCGCGGTGAGGGCGCGGCGGGCGGCGGCCAGGCCGACGGCGCGGTCCGGGGCGGGTGCGGTGGCGCGCGGGTGGGCCCAGGCCCGCAGGTCGGCGACCCGGGCGGCGGCCTCGGTGAGCCGCTGTTCGGTCAGCCGGCCGTCCCGGAGGGCGAGTTCGACCGCTTCGTGGATCTCCGGCAGGAGCTTCTCGCCGTCCGGGGAGCCGAGCAGGACCAGGTCCGATCCGGCCGCCAGGGCGGCGACGGCCGCACCGCCGAAGCCCCGGCCCTCGACGATCGGGGCCATGTCCAGCGCGTCGGTGACGATCGTGCCCCGGAAGCCGAGCCGGTCGCGGAGCAGGCCGCTGAGGATGGCCCCGCTGAGGGTGGCGGGCAGCGGGTCGATCCGGGGCAGCCGGATGTGGCCGGTCATCACCGCGCGGGCGCCGGCCGCGATGCCCGCGGCGAAGGGCGGCAGGTCCAGGGCGTCCAGCTGGTCGAGGTCGCGGTCCACGTCGGGCAGCGCGGTGTGCGAGTCGGTCCGGGTGTCGCCGTGGCCGGGGAAGTGCTTGAGGGTGGCGGCCACCCCGTGCTGCTGGAGCCCGGTGACAAAGGCCGCGGTGTGCCGGGCGACCAGATCGGGGTCGGCGCCGAACGAGCGGACCCCGATGATCGGGTTGTCCGGGCGGGAGTTGACGTCCGCGCACGGGGCGAGGCAGAGGTTGACCCCGGCGGCGGCGAGGTCGGCGGCGATGGCTCCGGCGACCCGGGTGGTCAGCTCCGGGTCGTCGACCGCGCCGAGGGCGTGGTTGCCCGGGTAGGCGCTGCCGGTGAGGTAGTCGAGCCGGGTGACGTCGCCGCCCTCCTCGTCGAGCGCGATCAGCAGGTCGGGCCGGACCGCCCGCAGGCGGTCGGTGATGTCCTCGCGGAGCGTGCCCCGCGGATCCAGCAGGTTGCTGCCGAACAGGGCGACGCCGGCCAGGCCGTCGTCGGCGGCGCGCAGGATCCAGTCGGCCGGGGTCCGGCCCGCGTAGGCGGGCAGCAGGCAGGAGTTGACGAGAGCGGCGGTGGTGCGAGGCATGTCGGGTGGTGCCTTCCGTGCGCGGTCGGGGTCGCCGGGGAAGCCGGGGGTGCGGGCGGGGGCCGGGGGTGCGGGCGGGGGCCGGGGGTGCGGGCGGGGGCCGGGAGTGCGGGCGGGGGCCGGGAGTGCGGGCGGGGGCCGGGAGTGCTGGGTCTCCGGCCGGTCAGCTGCCGGTGCGGCGCAGCAGCACGCCGAGGCTGCCGCGCTTGCTCAGGTACGCCCGGCCGCCGCAGACGGTCTCCAGCCGGGGGCCGACCAGTTCGGTCTCCTCGGCGGCGTGCCAGGTCTTCGAGGCGGCCAGCCAGGGGTGCAGCCCGGAGCGCAGCGCCTCCGGCTCGAGGGCGACGAAGACCAGGTCGGTGCGCAACCGGTCGATCAATGCCGGGTCCTGGCCGTAGTAGAGCATCTCGATCAGCAGGTAGGCCGGGGCGGCGGGCCCGTCCGCCTTGGCCAGGGCGGCGAGTTCGGCGTCGCCGACCACCACCTCGGGCCGGGCGGCCAGGGCGCTCGCCAGCCGGTCGCGGAACAGCGGGTTGGGCTCGGTGGCCAGTACCCGGTGGCCGGCGAAGGCCAGTCGGCGGGTGAGCGCGCCTTCGCAGGCGCCGACCTCCACCAGGGCTCGGGCGCCGGGCGGGCAGTGCCGGGTGACCCAGGCGGCGGTGGCGTCCAGCCGCTCGGCCTCGTACGGGGAGGTGGCGAACTCCCACGGGTCGGCCACCGAGGCGGCCTCCTCGTCCAGGCTGGCGAGCAGCGCGAACAGGCGCTCGCGCTCCGGCCCGGTGGCCTCGAAGAAGCGCTCGGCGGCGGGCACCCGGGCGGTGTAGAGCATGTGCTGGGGGTGGTCGGAGGCCAGCAGGTGGGCACACCGGCGGTTGACGAACTCCAGCTTGGCCGAGGTGAGTTCGCGACTCAGCGGACGGTCGAGGTCGCTGACGAACTGGAGGAAGGGCGAGTAGCCGACGGCGTGCCGGACAGGCAGCGCACCGGCGGCGCGGGCGGCCGCCCGGCCGAGCGCGCCGCGGCTGCGGCGGTTGTCGGCCGGCGAGTGCGTCCAGAGCCGGGCGGGGCCGCCGGCGGCGGCCCGGGCGATCGTCCCGGCGAGGGCGTCGGCGTCCGGCGGGTCGGCCCGGCGGCAGGCCGGGCCGACCAGCGGGGCGATCGCGGCGAGCCGCTCGACGGTGCCCGCGCCGGCGGGGAGGGCGAGCAGCACATCGGAGTCCGCGATGAGCACCCGCACCTCGGCCCCGCCGGGATCGGCGAGCACGGAGAGGAAGTCGAGGACCGCGTCCTCGGCCCGGAGCACCACCACGATGTCGATCACAGACGGGTCCCGTCGGATTGGCCGGCAGCAGGATCGGACCCGAGCGCGTCCGATCGACGCGGCGTCCGAGCAGGAAGACTAACCCTCCGTCAGCTTCGTGGTCCAGACCAATCGTTGATCCGGTTTCCGCTCGGCCCCCGCTCCCGCGAAGCCCGCGCGCCGGACGCTCACTCCACCGAGGCCCACTCTTCCTTGTCATGTCACCTTCCGTGCGCTCGAATGGTCGACGCTCTCCCTCAGCGTCCCCACCTTTCCTGCGCAGGAGGAACCTTGACCGTCCGTCGCATCCTCGCCGCCGGCCTGCTCGCCCTCGCCGCGGCCGCCGTGATACCCGTCCAGCAGGCGGCCGCCGCCGGCCCCGGCGAGCTCCCGTTCGGCTCCGCCACCACCGTCGGGCTGCACAACACCTACGACCCGGCGGCCTTCCCGTACCTGGCCCAGGGGCTGGACACCGGCACCGGCCTGATCGAGCTGGACGCCTGGACGGACACCATCACCAAGGAGTGGAAGGTCAGCCACTCCAACCCGCTCGGAAACGCCAACAACTGCGTCAACGCCACCACCGCCGCGCAGCTGTACAGCGGTGGCGCCAACAAGAACCTGGAGGCCTGCTTCGACGACATCCGGGTCTGGCTCGCCGCCCACCCCACCGCCGGGCCGCTGGTGGTCAAGCTGGAGCTCAAGGGCGGCTTCGCGGCCAACCGGGGCATGGGCCCCAAGGAGCTCGACGCGCTGATCGCCGCGCACCTGGGCAGCGCCGCGTTCCGCCCCGCCGACCTGCTCGCGAAGGCCGGCGGCGGCGCGTACCCGAGCCTGGACGACGCCGCCCGGGGCGGCAACTGGCCGAGCCGCGCCGCCCTCGCCGGCCGGGCGATGGTCGAGGTGATCCCCGGCACCGTCGAGGAGAGCAACCCCTTCGACACCCTGCACACCGACGTCGAGTACGGCCGCTACCTGCGCGACCTGGCGGCGGCCGGCAAGCTGGGCCAGGCGCAGATCTTCCCCGCCGTGCACGGCGCCGCCGCGGCCGACCCGCGCAGCCGGTACGAGGCGGCGATCCGGCCCTGGTTCGTGCTCTTCGACGGTGACGCGGCCGCCTTCCTGAACGGCATCGACACCTCCTGGTACGACAGCCGCCACTACCTGCTGGTGATGACGGACGCGCAGAACGTCGCACCCGCGATCAGCGGCACCGACCCGACCGCCGACCAGGCCCGGGCCCGCGCGGTGCAGCTGGCCGCGGCCCACGCCTCGGTGGTCTCCAGCGACTGGCGGCACCTGCCCGAGGTGCAGTCGCTGGTCCTGCCGCGGGGCTGACCGTCAGGCCCCGGGCCGCCGGTCCGACCCGCAGGCGGCCTCGGCCACGAAGGCGTCCTGGGCCCGCACCGCCGCGTCCGGGTCGGGGAGGTCGAAGGGGGTCATCGACAGGGCGAACTGCCGGCGGCCGTCCTCCCCGCCCAGCAGCAGCGTGGCGTACCCGGGGATGCCACCACCGTGGCCCCAGAGGTCACCGCAGGGCGAGGAGGTCCGCATCAGGCCCAGACCGTAGCCGTCGCCCCCGCCGGACGGCACGGTGGTCTTCATCTCCGCCAGCTCGGCGGGCCGCAGCAACCGCCCGCCGAGCAGCGCGGCGTGGAACCGGGTGAGGTCCGCGGTGCTGGAGATGCCCGCCCCCGCGGCCCCGGCCATCGACGGGTTGAGCTCGGTGATGTCCGCCCGGCCCGCCGGCAGCTTCAGGTAGCCGCGCGCGTGCGGGCCGGTGATCAGCGGCGAGGTGCCCGGCATCGAGGTGGCGCGCAGGTCGAGCGGCCGGGCGACCCGGCGCTCGACCTCCTCGTTCCAGGAGTGCCCGGTGACCTTCTCGATCAGCATGCCGAGCACGATGTAGTTGGTGTTGGAGTAGTGCCAGCCCTGCCCGGGGGCGAAGTACGGGTCGTGCGCCGCGGCGAGGGCGACCAGCTGCTGCGGGCGGTAGCTGGTCCACCGGCCGACGGCGAGCCAGTGCGGGCTGGTCTCGGGCTCCGCGAAGGCCGCGTCGTCGGTGTAGTTGAACAGCCCGCTGGTGTGGTTGAGCAGCTGGCGGACGGTGATCGCGCCGCCGCCCGGGAGCAGGCCGGGCAGGTGGCGCTCGACCGGGTCGTCCAGCCCCAGCTTCCGTTCGGCCTTGAGCTGGAGGACCACGGTGGCGACGAAGGTCTTGGTGATGCTGCCGATCCGGAACCGGCCGTCCACCGGCGCCGGCGCACCGGTGTCCAGGCTCCGCACGCCGGCCGCGCCACGCCAGGGTGTCCGGCCCCCGTCGCGGACCTCCGCGATCGCCGCGGTGGTCATGTTCCCCGCCACCAGGCCGCCGAGCGCCCGCTGCAGCGCGGCCGCGTCCCGGTGGCCGCCGGCGGGCTCCACCGGCCCCGGCGCGGCGGCGAAGGCGGCGGGGGCCGCAGCCAGCAGTGTGAGGCCGGCCAAGGCCCCGGCGGCGAGCCGGACGGCGGTCCTGCGCCGCCTCCCTGCCCCGTACCGCCGGTCGATCCCGCGCCGCCGGTCGGTCCGGTGCTGCTGGTTGGCCATCACGGCCCCCTCCCCGGGCCGGACGCTCCGGCCCCGGATCCGAGCCTCGCACCCGCGGGCCGCCCCGGTCCTCCCCCGCCAGGACGGCACCCGCTCCACCCGAGGGAGGACAAGTACCGGAGTTTCACTCAGGGTTGACCATCCATCAGGAGGATGACCAGGTCTGCCACCGGGCGGCGCCCGCACCCGCCCGGGCCCTGCCCGGACCCCGCTCGTGCCCCGCCCGGACCCCGGCCTCCCCGGCCGAACGCCCCCGCCCCGGCTGGGTAGGGTGGGCGGACACCCGCAGCGAGAGGCACCCGCCCATGGCCAAGACGTCCGCCGAGGCCCGCAAGGCCCTGCTCCAGCTCACCGGAGTGAGCCGCACCTACGGCGAGCGGCAGGTGCTGCACCCGGTCAGCCTGCGACTCGCCGCCGGCGAGTGCCTGGCGCTGCTCGGCCACAACGGCTCCGGCAAGTCCACCCTGCTGCGGATCGCGGCCGGGCGGGAGCTGCCCACCGCGGGCACCGTCCGCTTCGACGGACTCCCGATGGACGAGAACGACCCGCGCATCCGGGCCAGGGTCGCCGTGGTCGGCGACACCGTCGCCTGCTACCCCGACCTGTCGGTCCGCGAGCACCTGCTGCTGGTCGCCGTCGCCCACGGGGTCGCGGACGCGCCCGACTGGATCGAGCACGTCCTGGCCGAGCGCAACCTCGCCGACCGGGCCGACGCCCTGCCGTCTGCCCTGTCCTCCGGGCAGTTGCAGGCGCTGCTGCTGGCCTGTGCCATGGTCCGCCCCCGCGACCTGCTGCTGCTCGACGAGCCGGAGCAGCGCCTCGACCCGGACGCCCGCCGGCGGCTCGCGGAGCTGCTCCGGGCGGAGCTCGCGGACGGCGTGGCGGTGCTGCTGGTGACCCACCACACCGATCTCGCCCTGGAGGTGGCCGACCGGGTGATGGTGCTGGAGGACGGCCGGGTACTGGCCGAAGGCCCGCCGCGCCGCGTCCTGTCCGACGGGATCACCGGCGGGGACGTCAGCAGGGTCGGCGGCGGCGCCGTCACGGGCGGCAAGGGCGGCGCCCGGTGAGCGACTCCACAGCCCCGCCCACGGCCGCCGCACTGCCCGGGGCCGCCGCCCCGCACGACGACGACCCGCACGACGACGCCCGGCACGACGACGACCCACGCGACACCGACCCGCACGACGCGGCCCCGCAGGACGCCGCCCCCGAGGACCTCCCGCCGGACTGGAGCGCGGAGGACGACTGGACCGACGAGGCACTCACCCTGCTGCGCACCCTGCGCGCGCCGCACCGCCGCAACCGGGCCGGGCAGATCGCCTTCGCGGTCTACTGCACCGTGCTCGTCCTGGTGGCCTGGGGCGTCACCCCCAGCTTCGGGCTGCTGCTGCAGTCCTCGATGGGCGCCGACTACACCGGTCACGGCCCCGCCCTGCTCGCGGCCCTGCCCAGCGCGGTGGCCGCGGCCTCGCTGGCCGCCCTGCTGCTCGCCGCCCGCGACGGCCTGTGGCGCGGCCCGGTGGTGCCGCCGCGGGCGACCGCCGACTGGCTGCTCCCGCACCCCGTCCGGCCGCACCGGGTGCTGCGCCCGTGGTTCTGGCTGTCCTGCGCCCTGGCCGCCGCACCGGGGGTCCTCGCGGCGGCCGGCGCGATGGTCGCCCTGGCCCTGACCACCCGGGCGCCGCTGCCCGCCGCCTTCGGCTGGTGCCTGCTCGGCGGGGTCTGCGTGCCGCTGCTGGCCACCTGCACCGGCCTGGCCGTGGAGCGGAGCGACCGGATCGCCGCCCTGGTCCACCGGCTCACCCCCTGGGTGACCGTGGTGATCCTGCTGCTCGTGACCCAGAGCGTGTTCGCCGCCCGGGGGCACCGGGTGGGCTGGCTGGAGCGGGCCGAGCTGTGGTCCGGGCCCTGGGGCTGGGCCGGCCTCGCCGCCCTCGCCCCGACGCCCGCCGCGCGGCCCGGCGCCTGGGCCGCGGCCGCGCTGCTGCTCCTGCTCACCGCGGGCTGCGTGGTGCTGGCCGACCGGGTCTGCGGCGACATCCCGCCCGCCAGGCTGCGCGAGCGCGCCCGGACCGCCGCCGGGGTGCTGGCCGCCCTGCGCACGGTGGAGCTGCGGGCCGCCCGGCTTACCGTCAGCAGCACCACCAAGGGCCGGGGCCCGCGCCGGGTGCGGCTGCCGGCGCCGCGCGCCCGCTGGCTCGCGGTGCCCTGGCGGGACACGCTCACGCTGCTGCGCTCCCCCGCCCGGCTGGGCCGCTCGCTGCTGCTCGCGGTGCCCTCGGCCCTGTGCGCCTACCTGGTCCACTCGGCCTCCGGCCTGGCCGCCTGGGCCGGTACGGCACTCGCCCTGGTCCTCGGCTACCTCGCGACGGCGCAGCTGCTGGAGCCGGCCCGGATCGAGACCGACGACGCCCGCCGCGCCTCCTGGTCGCCGTACCCGTTCGCCGGGCTGATGCTGCGGCACGCCGTGGTGCCGACCGTGCTCGGGGTCGGCGCGGGGGTGGCGGCGGCCACCGCGGCGGTCGTCGCGGGCGCCGGCGGCCGGGCCTGGCTGGCGCCCGCCGCCGTCCCGGCGATGGTCGCCGCCGGCCTGGTGAACGCCTGCCGCGGCTTCGTCCGGCAGGACCTGATGTTCGGCTCCTCCCGGGCCCCGGGCTCGGGAGGCGGGCCGCTGATGTTCGCCGCCTGGTACGCGGCCGGGCCGGCGGTGGCCGTGGTGGTGCTCACCGTCCCCTTCACCGAGGCGCTCACCGGTGGCTCGGCCGCCGCCGTCCTCAAGACGGCGGCACTGAGCCTGGTGACGGCGGCGGTGCTGCTGTGGTGGGCCTACGACCGGGCCGGGAACGTGACCATCCGCAGCCAGGCCGGCCGGGTCGGACCGCGGTGAACCCCGGGGGCGTCGAGAGCACCCCTGACGCCCCCGGGCACCGCTCGACTCCCGCACCGCCGGGTGGCGCCTCGACGTGCCATCGCGTGGGCGTCGTGCGGCTCCGCGGGCGAGTGGACAGCGCTGGACAGTCACCGCCCTTGCCAGGCCTGGAAAGTGGACACCACCCGGGACCAGCCTGAGCGGCGACACCGACGCCAAGGAGAAGTCCGATGGAACGACTGCTGTTTCCCGGTGACGCCCAGTTCTGGTACGAGGCCCTGCGCTCGTTCGGTCATATCGCCTACGGCGGCGCCGACTTCGGCGAGGTGGTCGCCACCGGCCGGCGCATCAGGGAGGGCGACTACGGCAGTTGGTACGAGGAGTGGCTGGCCACCGCCGACCGGGTGACCCGCGAGGCCGTGCGGGCGCTGGACGGCGGGCACCCGGTGAGTGCCCGGGACGGCTTCCTGCGGGCCTCGAACTACTACCGGTCGGCCGAGTTCTTCCTGCACGGCCACCCCTGCGACCCCCGGCACCAGCACGCCTACCAGCGCTCGGTGGACTGCTTCCGGTCGGCGGCGGCCCTCTTCGGCCCCCGGATCGAGCCGGTCCGGATCCCGTACGAGGGCACCACCCTGCCCGGCTACCTCTACCGGGCCGACACCTCGGGAGCACCCCGCCCCACCCTGGTCATGCACAACGGCTTCGACGGCACCGCCGAGGAGATGCACTTCTTCGGAGCGATGGCCGGCGTCGAGCGCGGCTACACCGTGCTCTCCTTCGACGGCCCCGGCCAGCCGGGGCCGCTGCACCGCGAGGGCCTGGTCTTCCGCCCCGACTGGGAGAACGTGGTGGGGCCGGTGCTGGACTTCGCCATGGCGCTGCCCGAGGTCGACAGCGACCGGGTCGCCCTGCTCGGCAACAGCATGGGCGGGCTCCTCGCCCCCAGGGCGGCGGCCTTCGACCACCGCCTGGCGGCGGTGATCGCCCTCGACGGCGTCTACGACCTGGGCCCCGCGGTCACCGACCTGCTGCCCGGCGAGCGCGGCGAGATCGAGCGCCGGCTGCGCGCCGACTCCGACCCGGAGCTCGACGCCCTGCTCGACCGGATGATGGCCGGGAATCCGGTGCTGCGCTGGGCGATCAACCACGGCATGTACGTGATGGGGGTGGACACCCCCCGGGCGTTCGGCGCCGCCTACCTCGACTACCACCTGCGCGACGGCATCGCGTCGCAGATCCGCTGCCCGGCCCTGATCTGCGACGCCGCCGAGGACCTGTTCTTCGCCGGCCAGGCCAAGCAGCTCTACGACGACCTCACCTGCCCCAGGACCTTCCTGGAGTTCACGGCGGAGGAGGGCGCCGACGCCCACTGCCAGGCCGGCGCCCAGCGGCTGGCCATGGCCCGGATCTACGACTGGCTGGACGACACGCTCGGAGCCACCCGGGACAGCGCCCGCGCCCTGGCCGCCTGAGCCCGGGCCGTCACGGCACCGGCCAGCCGTCCCGGGTGGTGGCCGTCCGGTGGTAGCCGCCGTCCGGGCCGGTGGAGCGGTAGTCCTCCACCGCGTTCGCCGTCCGGACGGTGGTGTCGCCGTCGTGGCGGTGCGCGCTCGGGCGGTAGCTGTGGTCGACGGTGGTCCGGCCGACCAGCAGCGGCCCGAGCCGCAGGGTGTCCTCCTGGTGGCGCCCGAGCGCCATGGTGGTCCGCTGGTCGGTGTTGCCGGCCGCGTCGCGGCTGTAGCGGTAGTCGACGTCCAGCGGGTCGCTCTCGTGGCTGCTGCGGACCTGCGGCGCACCGCCACCTCGGGTTGCCGTGGAGCGGGTCAGGTCGGTCCGGTTGTGCAGCGCCAACTCGTTCCCGGCTGCGCCGAGTTGCTGGTCCGAGCTGAAGGAGAGGTCGTCCCGGACCTCGGTGCTGACCCGGCCGTGCGAGGTCTGCACCCATCCGCTGGCGCGGTCGTGCCGGGCGGCGGTGACCGTCCAGTGGCCGTTGCCGCCGCCCTGGTCGGTCAGCGCCGTGCTGACGTCCGCCGCCGGGGCGACCCGGTGGTCGGTGAGCGCGCCCTCGGTCCGGGCCCGGCCGTGGTCGACCTCGGCGAACAGGTTGACCTGCCCGGTCCACAGGTCGTTGCTCTGGCTCTCGGCCGCGTTGACCGCGATCCCGAGCGCGTGCGGGCGCCCGTCCAGCAGCAGCCCGACGTACGGGGTCAGGTCGAGCCGGTAGGCCGGCAGGTCGAAGGCGGCGATCCCGGGGATCGGCCGCCACAGCAGCGGGTCCCAGCCGCCGGTGTAGATCACCGGGTACGGCCAGACGGCGCCGGCCACCCGGCCGTCCACCGAGAGCGTCAGCTCGCGGAACGGCCCCTTGCCGCACAGCCCGAGGCCGGGGTTGGCCCGGACGAACTCCTCCGGCGCGGAGGCGTACGCGAACTCCTCGCAGGCGCCGCCGCCCCGGGTGTACACCTCGGCGGTCAGCCGCTCCAGGTTCTGCGGGAAGGTCAGCGCCGTGGTGGCGGACGGTGCGGCGACGGTGAGGCCGAACGGGCCGGTGGTGAGCAGGCGGTCGGCCGTCCGGGCGGCCGGCCACCGGGCGGAGGTGGTGAAGAAGGTCAGGCTCGCCGTGATCCGGAAGACGCCGGTGTAGGTGGCGTCGGTGACGTTGGCGAGGTCGAAGGCGAAGGGCTGCGGCCGGTCGAACAGCGGGGCGTAGCGGGTCAGGTCGCGCTCCAGGCGCCACTCGATGCCCTCGGCGGACGGCTCGGGCGTGGAGGACAGCAGCACCTCGACGCCGCCGATCCGGACGGTGAACAGCCGGTCGAACTGGCGGCCCGCCACCTGCCCGTGCAGGTCGAGCCGCACGGCCGACCACGGGCCGCGGCAGGCCGCCGGCGGGGTCAGGGTGGTGGCGTACGGGGTGTCGGGCGGATTGCCGTAGCCGTTGCTGAACGGCTGGTCGTGCATCAGCTCGACGGTGCAGGAGCGGGTGTCGGGCCTGGCCAGCGGCCTGGCCACGCTGAACGGGTCGTGGTAGTCGGTGCCGAAGTCGGCCCGCGCCGGGCCGGCCGCCAGCAGCGTGGCGGCGAGGGCGAGCAGGGCGGCGAGCAACCGCGCCGCGCGGCGGAGCAGGGGACGGACGGCCATCGCTGGGTGCCTCTCTTCGCTGCCGGGCGGTCGAGGCATCCTCCCGATCCTGGCATGCCTAGGTCAAGAGCCCCCGGAACCCAAGCCGTCCCGGCCTGTAAAATCTTTGTTTGCACATCGTCAAATCCCTTCTGGTGAGCGGCACTTCGGACCTACCGTCGTGCACTGTGATAACCAGCCGAACCAGATCGTTCGCCCTCGTCACGACGCTGCTCGCCGCCCTCGCCACCGTCCTGCTCGGCCCGGCGGCCGCGCAGGCGAGCACCGGCGGCACCGTCCGCGACGGCGCCAGCCAACCGGTCTACTCCTACGCCGCCGCCGTCCGCGAGACGGTCTGGGTCGACACCGGCCTCGACGGCGACGGCGACGGCCGCACCGACCGGGTCGCCGCCGACATCGTCCGCCCCCGCGAGCCGGCCACGGCCGGCCTGCGGGTCCCCGTGATCATGGACGCCAGCCCGTACTACTCCTGCTGCGGGCGCGGCAACGAGAGCCAGCTGAAGACCTACGACGCGCAGGGCGGGCCGGTGCAGTTCCCGCTCTTCTACGACAACTACTTCGTGCCGCGCGGGTACGCCGTCGTCCTGGTCGACCTGGCCGGCACCAACCGCTCCGACGGCTGCGTGGACGTCGGGGGCCCGTCCGACGTGACCTCCGCCAAGGCGGTGGTGGACTGGCTGAACGGCCGCGCCCCCGGCTACCGCACCCGCACCGGCACCGGCGCCGTCGGCGCGGACTGGGCCACCGGTGCGGTGGGCATGATCGGCAAGTCCTGGGACGGCACCATCGCCAACGGCGTGGCCGCCACCGGCGTGCCGGGCCTGAAGACCGTCGTGCCGATCTCCGCGATCAGCTCCTGGTACGACTACTACCGCTCGGACGGTGCCCCGCTCTACAGCGGCACCCCCGCCGACCTGTCGAGCTACGTGGAGAGCTCGGCCACCCTCGCGCACTGCGCCGGGGTGCAGCGGCAGCTGGCCGCCGGGGCGCCCGCCAACGGCAACTGGACCGCACTGTGGCAGGCCCGCGACTACGTCGCCGCGGCGGCCCGGGTACGCGCCAGCGTCTTCGTGGTGCACGGCATGCAGGACCTCAACGTCCGCGGCATCAACTTCTCCCAGTGGTGGTCGGCGCTGGCGCAGACCGGCGTGGAGCGCAAGATCTGGCTCTCCCAGACCGGCCACGTCGACCCCTTCGACTTCCGCCGCTCCGCCTGGGTCGACACCCTGCACAGCTGGTTCGACCACTACCTGCTGGGCATCGACAACGGGATCCAGCGCGGCCCGGCCGCCGATGTGGAGCGGTCCCCCGACCAGTGGACCCAGGACCAGACCTGGCCCGCCCCGGGCACGGTGACCAGCACCCTGGGCCTGCGCCCCGGCGCCCTCACCACCGCGGCCGGCAGCGGCACCGCGCGGTTCACCGACGACCCGGCCCGGGACGAGAACGCCTGGGCCACCGACGCCGACCGCAGTACCCCGGACAAGACCGTCTTCACCACCGGGGTGCTCACCCGGCCGCTGCGGGTCTCCGGCGGCGGCTCGATCACCCTGACCGCCACCCCCTCCACCAGGAGCGCCCGGCTCAGCGCCGTGCTGGTCGACCTCGGACCGGCGACGATCCGCGACTACCGGGCCGACGGGGAGGGCATCAGCACGCTGGCCACCCGCTCCTGCTGGGGCGACAGCACGCCCGGCGACAGCGCCTGCTTCCTGGACACCGCCGCCGACACCGCGCAGGTCGGCGCCACCGTGTTCGCCCGGGGCTGGGCCGACCTCGGCCACTACGCGGGGCTCGACCGGTCGCTCGCGCTCACCCCCGGCAAGGCGTACCCGATCACCTTCGACCTGGCCGGGACGGACCACGTGGTGCCCGCCGGCCACCGGCTCGCGCTGATCGTGGCCGGGACGGACGCCGGACTGATCGACCCGCCCTCCACCAGGCCGGCCGTCACCCTCGACCTGGCCCGCTCCGCACTCCGGCTGCCGGTGGTGGGCGGCGTGGCCACGCTGCCGCAGGCGGCCCCGACCGCAGGCCCCGCACTCCCCGGCCTGCCCTCCGGCCCGGCCGGCACCGCGGCCCGCCCGGAGACCTTCCGCTGAGCCGCACCCACCGACGCGCCCCCGCCCGACGCCCACCGGCGCCGGGCGGGGGCGCTCAGCGCTGCTGGCAGGCCGGGCACCAGAAGAGGTTCCGGGCGGCGTGCTCCTCGGTACGCACCGGGGTGCCGCAGACCAGGCAGGGCTGGTCGGTGCGGCGGTAGACGTAGACCTCGCCGCCGTGGTCGTCCACCCGCGGCGGGCGGCCCATCGCCTCCGGGGTGTGCTCGGGCCGCACGGTGTCGATCCGGCCGATCCCCGCGCCCTCGTGCATCAGGGCCACCAGGTCGGCCCAGATCGCGTCCCACTCCGCCCTGGTCAGGTCGCGGCCGGCCCGGTGCGGGCTGATCCCGAGGCGGAACAGCACCTCGGCCCGGTAGACGTTGCCGACGCCGGCGAGCACCTTCTGGTCCATCAGCAGCGCCGCGACCGTGGTGGAGCTGCGGGAGATCCGCTGCCAGGCCGGCACCGGGTCGGCGCCGGAGCGCAGCGGGTCGGGGCCGAGCCGGCGGTGCACCGCGGCCTTCTCCGCCGGGGTCAGCAGCTCGCAGGTGTTCGGACCGCGCAGGTCGGCGTAGCCGTCGTCGGAGGCCATCCGCAGCCGGATCAGGCCGACCGGCTCGGGCGCCGGCCCGGCGCCGAAGGTGAAGCCGCCGTAGAGGCCGAGGTGGATGTGCAGCCACGCCTCGCCGAAGCCGAGGAACAGGTGCTTGCCGTGGGCCTCGGCCTCGTCCAGGGTGCGGCCGTCCAGCAGGGCCGCGCCGTCGGCGAACCGGCCCTGCGGGCTGGAGACGCGGACCGCTCGGCCCCCGAAGGTCCGGAGGTTCTCGGTGGCCAGGCGGTGGATGATGTGGCCCTCGGGCACGGGCGTCAGCTCCTCGGCAGTTCCGTTGCGACGCCTCCATCATCCCAGCGGGGTACGACACCCCGGCCCGGCCGGGGCTATCGTCGGGCGGCCTTGGGGGTGACCAGCCGGGCGGCGCTCCAGTTGACCGCGACGCTGGCCGACTTGGTCTGCGACAGCCCCGCCGTCTGCGCCGCCTCGCTGATCTCGCTGGGCTCCACGTGCCCGTCCCGACCGGACTTGGGCGTGAGCAGCCAGATCACCCCGCCGTCCTCCAGCAGGCCGATGGCGTCCACCAGGGCGTCCGTGCAGTCGCCGTCGTCCTCGCGGAACCACAGCAGGACGGCGTCCGCGACGTCGTCGTACTCCTCGTCCACCAGGTCCTGGCCGGTGGCCTCCTCGATCGCCTCCCGGAGTTCGAGGTCGCAGTCCTCGTCGTAGCCGATCTCCAGGACGACCTGACCGGGCTGGAATCCCAGCCTGGCAGCCGGATTCGCGCGCTCCTCGGCCTGGTCGGCGGTCGCCGTCATCGCAGTCTCCTTCTGTGCCCGTCAACGGTTTCCGCCAACCATGGCCGACGGCTGCCCGAATGCTCGGCAAGCACGAGTTACGTCACTCGATCGAGTGAAATGAGCGGCGCGCCATCGCCGCCGGCCACCGGCACCACCAGCACCGACACCCGCCCCGGCACCACCAGCACCGGCCCCAGCCCCAGCACCGGCCCAGGGCCCGGCCCCGGCCCCGGGTCCCGGTCAGCCGATCGGGCGGCCGGCCAGCCGGGAGAGGATCGCGTGGTCCAGCGCGGCGGCGGTGGTGGCCACGTCCAGCTGGGAGTTGTCGATGATCGGCAGCCCGGAGGTGCGCCAGCCGGCCATCCGCCCGTGGATCCGGGCGACCTCCTCGTCGCTGAGCCGCCGGTTGCCGCTGCGCCGGGCGTTGCGGGCGAGCACCGAGTCCAGGCCGGGCAGCAGCACGACCGGGATCATCCCCGGGCCGATGTGCCGCTTCCAGCCGCCCAGGCCGATCGCCGGGCGGTCCGGGAAGACCGCGTCGTCGATGATGCAGGAGATGCCGTTCGCCAGGTAGTTCCGGCAGGCGAAGCCGCAGGTGCGGCGGGCCAGCCGGTACTGCGCCTCGGAGGCGGTGTTCCACCCGGACTGCGGGTTGGCGAAGCCGGCCTGCACCCACTCCCGGACGTCGTCCAGGCTGATGTGCGCGGTCGCGGTCGGCCGGCGCTCCGCCCAGTGCCGGGCGACGGTGGTCTTGCCGGCACCGGCCGGCCCGATCAGCAGCACCGCGAGCGGCCCGGTGGGCAGGTGCTGCGGCGGGTGCGCGGGAAGCTGCACGGGGGCTCCGGTCGGCAGCACGAAGTGCCCGGTCGCCCCGGGCGGCACGGCGGCCGGCGCACCGGGATGCGGCGGCCGGGCCGGGGTGTACGGCGGCTGTTGGCCTGCCTGCTGGGTGGGGTACGGCGGCGCCAGTGGTCGCGGAGGCACCGGCCCTCCCCCTACGTACTGCGTCACGGTCACCTCCCGACGGGGACACTACACGTCGGCCCGGTGGCGGGCACAGTCCGCCACCGGGCCGATGATCGCACGTCAGCGCGTGGTGAGCTGCTCCGCGAGGGCGCGCAGCGCCAACTCGTAGGATCCGAGGCCGAAGCCGGCGATGGTGCCGGAGGCGACCGCGGCGATGACCGAGTTGTGCCGGAACTCCTCGCGCGCGTACGGGTTGGAGATGTGCACCTCGATCAGCGGCGCGGTCCGCTGGGCGGCCGCGTCGCGCATCGCGTACGAGTAGTGCGTGAAGGCGCCCGGGTTGATCACCACCGGGGTCTGCCGGTCGGCCGCCCAGTGCAGCCACTCCACCATCTGCTGCTCGGAGTTGGTCTCCTTGACCTCGACCTCGAAGCCCAGCTCCTTGCCGAGCGAGGTGCAGCGCTCGACCAGCCCGGCGTAGGAGGTGGCGCCGTAGACGTCCGGCTCCCGGCTGCCGAGCCGGCCGAGGTTGGGGCCGTTGAGCACCAGCACGCGGCTCACCCGGACACCTCCGCGTACGCGCCGACCAGCAGGGACGGGTCCGGGCCCTCCAGGATGGAGGTCTTGCCGAGGCCGTCCAGCACCACGAAGCGCAGCAGGTCGCCGCGCGACTTCTTGTCGATCTTCATGGCGTCCAGCAGCTTGGGCCAGGCGTCCGCGCGGTAGCTCAGCGGCAGGCCGACCGAGCCGAGCACCGCCTTGTGCCGGTCGGCGGTCTCGTCGTCCAACCGGCCGGCCAGCCGGCCGAGTTCGGCGGCGAACACCATGCCGATCGAGATCGCCGCACCGTGCCGCCACTTGTAGCGCTCGTTGCGCTCGATGGCGTGGCCCAGGGTGTGGCCGTAGTTGAGGATCTCCCGGCGGCCGGACTCCTTGAGGTCGCCGGAGACCACGTCGGCCTTGACCTGGATGGCGCGCCGGATCAGCTCCACGGTGTGCGGCCCGGCCGGCGTGGTGGCGCCCTGCGGGTCGGACTCGATCAGGTCGAGGATGGCCGGGTCGGCGATGAAGCCGCACTTGATCACCTCGGCCAGGCCGGAGACGTAGTCGTGCCGGGGCACGGTCTCCAGGGTGCCGAGGTCCGCGAGCACGCCGGCCGGCGGGTGGAAGGCACCGACCATGTTCTTGCCCTCGGCGATGTTGATGCCGGTCTTGCCGCCGACCGCCGCGTCCACCATGCCGAGCAGCGTGGTGGGCATCGAGATCCAGCGCACCCCGCGCAGCCAGGTGGCCGCGACGAAGCCCGCCAGGTCGGTGGTGGCGCCGCCGCCGAGACCCACGATCACATCGCTGCGGGTGAAGCCGGTCTGGCCGAGCACCGACCAGCAGTACGCGGCCACCTCGGCGCTCTTGGCCTCCTCCGCGTTGGGCACCTGGAGCGCGATCGCCTCGTACCCCTCGGCGGCCAGGTCCTCCCGGATCGCCTCGGCGGTGGCCTCCAGGGCCTCCGGGTGGATGATCGCGACCCGCTTGGCCCGGTTGCCGATCAGCGGCGCCAGCTCACCGAGCAGCTGATGCCCGATCAGCACCTCGTACGGGTCGTGGCCGGCGCTGCCGCCGACCCGGATCGTCACGGTGTCAGTCATGGATCTTCAGCTCCAGTGCTTCCAGTACGGCGTCGGCGACCTGCTCGGCCGTACGCCCCTCGGTGTCGACCGCGGCGGTGGAGACCGCCAGGTAGACCGGGCGGCGGACGTCCATCAGCTCGCGCCAGCGGGCCCGCGGGTTGATCGCGAGCAGCGGCCGCGGGGCGTCCAGGCCGACCCGCTTGACGGCGTCCCCGAGCGCCACGTCGAGGAAGACCACCGGCAGGCCGGCCAGCACCTCGCGGGTGGGCTCGGCCATCACCGCGCCGCCACCGAGGGCCAGCACACCGGTGTGGCCCTCGACGGCGGCCCGGACGGCCCGCTGCTCCAGCTCGCGGAAGTGCGGCTCGCCCTCGTCCAGGAAGATCTCCGGGATCGGCTTGCCGGCCAGCGCCTCGATGTCCGCGTCGGTGTCCCGGAAGGCGACCTGGAGCCGGTCGGCCAGCAGCCGCCCGACCGTGCTCTTGCCGGCCCCGGGCGGACCGACCAGCACGACCACCGGTGCGGTCATCGGACGATCAGGTTGTCGAGGTAGCCCTGCACGTTGCGGCGGGTCTCGGAGACGTTGTCGCCGCCGAACTTCTCCGCGACCGCGTCGGCGAGCACCAGCGCGACCATCGCCTCGGCGACGATGCCGGCGGCCGGCACGGCGCAGACGTCCGAGCGCTGGTGGTGCGCCTTGGCGGGCTCACCGGTGCGCACGTCCAGGGTCTGCAGGGCCCGCGGCACCGTCGCGATCGGCTTCATCGCGGCCCGCACCCGCAGCAGCTCGCCGGTGGACAGGCCGCCCTCGGTGCCGCCGGAGCGGCCGGAGGTGCGCTTGACGCCCTCCGGGGTGGGGACGATCTCGTCGTGCGCCTGCGAGCCCGGCACCCGGGCCAGGTCGAAGCCGTCGCCGACCTCGACGCCCTTGATCGCCTGGATGCCCATCAGCGCGGCGGCCAGCCGGGCGTCCAGCCGGCGGTCCCAGTGCACGTGCGAGCCGAGGCCGACCGGCACGCCGTACGCCAGCACCTCGACCACACCGCCCAGGGTGTCGCCGTCCTTGTGCGCCTGGTCGATCTCGGCGACCATCCGCTCGGAGGCGTCCGGGTCCAGGCAGCGCACCGGGTCCGCGTCCAGGCGGGCCTCGTCCGCGGGCAGCGGGTAGACGCCGGCCGGGGCCTTGGCGGCGGCCAGCTCGACCACGTGCGAGACGATCTCGATCCCGCAGGTCTCCTTGAGGTAGGAGCGCGCCACGGCGCCGAGCGCGACCCGGGCCGCGGTCTCCCGGGCGGAGGCGCGCTCCAGGATCGGGCGGGCCTCCTCGATCGAGTACTTCTGCATGCCGGCGAGGTCCGCGTGGCCCGGCCGCGGCCGGGTGAGCGGCTCGTTGCGGGCCAGGTTGGCCAGGATCTCCGGGTCGACCGGGTCGGCCGACATCACCTGCTCCCACTTCGGCCACTCGGTGTTGCCCACCATCACGGCGACCGGGCTGCCCATGGTGAGACCGTGCCGGACACCACCGAGGAAGGTCACCTCGTCCTGCTCGAACTTCATCCGCGCACCGCGGCCGTATCCCAGCCGGCGGCGGGCCAGCGCGTCGGCCACCAGCTCGGTGGTGACCGGCACACCGGCCGGCAGGCCCTCCAGCGTCGCGACCAGAGCGGGGCCGTGCGACTCCCCCGCCGTCAGCCAGCGCAACCTACCCAACGGAGCTCCTTCGTCAGCGGCCCGGACCGCAGCTGCGGGCCGGGCCGGGCGTCTCGTCGGCGGTCCCCGTGCGGGGGCCCGCCCTCCGTCTCCGATCTTTTCATGCCTGGCGGCCCACCGGGTGCACGGTCCGCGTTGCGGACATCGAACATCCGCCCCTTGTCCACCGGCACCCCGTCCGACCTGCGGGATCGCTCCCGCACCCGGCCCGATCCGGCCGAGCCCGCCGCCCGTTCTCAGTCAGGTCCGCACCCCGCCCGGCCCGCTTCGGCCCGCTCAGGCCAGCGCCGCCTCGCCGGCCGCGCGCATCGCCGCCAGCGGGCCGCCGGCCACCCCGGTGAACTGCTCGAACTGCAGGACCGCCTGGTGCACCAGCAGGTCCAGGCCACCCAGCACGGTGGCCCCGTGTGCGGCGCAGGCGGCCGCCAGCGCGGTCGGCCACGGGTGGTACAGGACGTCGAACAGCGCGCCCGGACGCTCCGGGACGGCCGCAGCGAAGGCGTCGGTGGCCCCGACCGGCGTGGTGGAGATGGTCAGCGGCGCGGCCAGCGCCTCGCCCGCCCGGTCCCAGTCGGCCGTCCGGAGGTCCAGCCCGAGCCGCTCGCCGAGCGCCCGCATCTCGGCCGCCCGCTCCGGGCTGCGGACATAGACCGTCACCTCGCCGTCGCAGATCTGGGCCAGCGCCGCCAGCGCGGAGGAGGCGGTCGCCCCGGCCCCCAGCACGGCGGCCGCGCCGACCCGCCGGATGCCCCGCTCGGCGAGCGCGTTGACCAGGCCGGGGATGTCGGTGTTGTCACCGCGCCGGCTCCCGTCCGGGCCGAACACCACGGTGTTCACCGCGTCGACGGAGCGGGCGGTCGCGCTCACCTCGTCCAGCAACGGCATGATCGCCCGCTTCAGCGGCATGGTCAGCGACAGGCCGGCCCACTGTTCGTCGAGCCGCGCCACGAATCCGGGCAGCGCGGCCTCGTCCACCTCGAAGCGGTCGTAGCGCCAGTCGGCCAGCCCCAGCGCGGCATACCCGGCCCGGTGCAGCGCCGGGGAGAGCGAGTGCGCGATCGGCGAGCCGAGTACGGCCGCCCTGTGCTGCGTGGTCACGGACCTGGTCACCTTTCGCCGGGGATCACCGGGCACGGAGATCACCGAGAACGATAGCGGCCGTCAGCGCGCCGGCGTCCGGGCGGCCGCCCGGGCCGCCCACCGGCCCTCGGCGCGGGTGATCAGGATCGGGTGCCGGAAGCACGCGCTGACCAGCTCGGTGGTGAGCACCTCGGCCACCGGCCCGGCGGCGACCGTCTCGCCGTCGCGCAGCAGCAAGGCGTGCGTGGTGCTCGCCGGCAGCTCCTCCAGATGGTGCGTGACCAGCACGCTCGCCAGCTCGGGATGGTGCAGCCGCAGGTCGTCCAGGCTGGCCAGCAGTTGCTCGCGCGCGGTCAGGTCCAGCCCGGTGGCGGGCTCGTCCAGCAGGAGCAGCCGCGGCGCGGGCATCAGCGCCCGGGCGATCAGGGCCCGGCCGCGCTCGCCCTGGGAGAGCGTCGGCCAGGGGGCCTCGGCCCGGTGCCCGATACCCAGCGTCGCGATCAGCGCCTCGGCGTGCGCGGCCTGCTCGGCGGTGGGCCGCCAGCGCGGGAACAGCTCGATGCTGTTGGTCACCCCGGTCAGCACCACCTGGCGCACCGTCAGCGGCGAGCGCAGCGGATGCCGCGGGTTCACGTGCCCCAGGTACGAGCGCAGCTCCCGCAGATCCACCCGCCCCAGCTGCCGCCCGAGCACCCGCACCTCGCCGCGGGTCGGGTGGCTGACCGCGCCGAGCAGCGCGAGCAGCGTGGTCTTGCCGGCCCCGTTGGCGCCGAGCACGGCCCAGTGCTCGCCGGGCAGCACGGTCAGCGAGACCTCGCGCAGCAGGTACCGGCCGTCGCGGACCACGTCGACCCGCTCGGCGTGCAGCAGCGGGTCGGCGTGGTGCGAACTCACTTGCACATGCCCGCGCTCTCGTCGAAGCCCTGGTTGTGGGCGGTGCAGTAGTCCTTGACGTCCTTCTTGAAGTCCTCGAAGGTGACCGCGAAGCGGGTCTCCTTCGCCGAGAGCGCCACGAAGTACGCCCAGTCGCCCGGCGTCGGGTTGAGCACCGCCTGGATCGCCTCGTCGCCCGGGTTGGCGATCGGGGTGGGCGGCAGGCCCTTGTTGACGTAGGTGTTGTACGGGCTCTTGTCCCCGTCCTTCTCCGCGACGGTGAACTTGGTCCGCCCCAGCTTGTACTGCAGCGTGGTGTCCAGCTGGAGCTTGCCCTGGGTGGCCTGCGTGTTCAGCCGGTTGTAGAGGACCCGCGCGATCTTCCCGAAGTCCGCGTCGTTGTTGCCCTCGGCCTGCAGGATGCTGGCCTCGATGAGCACCTCGTACCCGCTCTTGAGGCCGATCTTCTGGGCGCCCTCGTCCAGCTTGAGGTCCTGGAGGTGCTGGACGGCCGTGGAGACCATCTGCTTCAGCAGCTCCTCGGGCTTCATCCCCTCGGCGATCGAGTACCGGGTGGGGAAGAGGAAGCCCTCGGGGTTGCCCTGGGCGTAGGGCGGCAGCCCGAGCGCGGCGACCTGGGTCTTGGCGACGTTGGCCGTGGTGCCGGCCGGCAGCTTGAGCTTGCCGTCGATCAGCACGTAGATGTCCGAGGCCTTCTTTCCCTCGGGCACGACCAGCACGTTGCCGCCGGCCGAGTCCACCAGGTACTTCACGGCGGCCTCGGCGGACATCTGGTGGTGCAGGGTGAAGAAGCCCGGCTGGATGGTGCCGGCCTTGGGGTTCTTGTTGAAGGCCGCGATGAAGGCGTCGGTGCTCTTCACCACGTCGGCCTCCTTGAGCGTCGCACCCATCGCGGCGCCGGAGCCCGGCTTGATCTCGACGTTGACCGAGCCGCTGCCCTCGCCGGCGTAGTCCGGCGGCGGCCCGAAGTGGCTCTGGTAGAAGCCGTAGCCCCACCAGGCGGCGCCGGTCGCACCGCCGAGCAGCACCAGGGCGACCACCAGGCAGGCGCCGCGGTTGCGGCGGCCGGCCTTCTTGCCCTTCTCCTTGCGCTTGCGCTCGGCGTCCCGGGAGGTGTCCTCCTCGTCGGCGCCGAAGAACGACTCGTCCTCGGCCGCCGCGGGCTCCTGGTAGCCGAGGTCGCCCTCGTCCTCCCAGAGCTCGGCCTCGGGCTCGGCCGGCGGGGCGTCCAGCGCGGCGGCCTCGGCCTCCCAGTCGATCCCGTCCGGGCCGGGGCCGGAGGGCTGCGGCTGCACGGGCTGTTGCTGCTGCGGCGGCATCGGCCGCTGCTGCTGCACCACCTGCTGCGGGTGCTGCTGGTAGCCCTGCTGGGGCGGCTGCTGGTACACCGGCGCCTGCGGCTGGCCGTACTGCGGCTGCGCGTAGCCCTGCTGCTGGCCACCGTACGGGCCGCCCTGCTGCGGCCAACCCTGCTGCGGTTGCTGCGGCTGGGGCTGCTGCGGCTGCTGCTGGGGGTAGCCCTGCTGCTGGCCGCCGTACGGCCCGCCCTGCGGGTACCCCTGCTGCTGCCCGTACGGGCCGCCCTGCGGGTGCTGCTGCTGCCAGGCGCCCGGCTGGCCACCGGACTGGGGCTGCGGTCCGTCGCCGCCCGGGGAACCGGGGTACCACGGCTGCTCGCCCTGGGGGCGGTAGCCCCCACCCAGATCAGTCATCGATCCCCTTAAAGCGTCCCTGCGACTGTGGCGAACCGCAGACGTATCGAACCGGCGTGCTAGGGACACGCCCGAAAGGAGACGTTACCGTACCGCAGCGTAGCCCCCGGCCGGGTGCCCGCGGCCCTCACGGTGCGGACGGCGCAGGTGAGGAGGGATGCTGCGCGCTGTAGGCGTTGAAGTCCGCGACGTTCTTCAGGTGCTGTTCGGGACTGTCCGTGAACCTGGTGTCCCCGGGGCTGACCGTCACGAAGTAGATCCAGTCCCCCTCCGCGGGGTGGGTGGCCGCGCGCAGGCCGTCCCGGCCGGGGTTGCCGATCGGTCCGGGCGGCAGGCCCTTGTGCAGGTAGGTGTTGTAGGGCGAGTCGAGCCGGGTGTCGGTGGCGGTGGTGGTGAGGGTGGAGCGGCCGAGCGCGTAGTTGATGGTGGAGTCGAGCTGCAGCGGCATGCCCTTGGCCAGCCGGTTGTAGATCACCCGGGCCACCTTGGCCATGTCGTCCGGGTTGTCCGCCTCCGCCTCGGCGAGGCTGGCCACGATCAGCGTCTGGTAGGCGGACTGCCCCTCGATCGCCACCACGCCATTGGCCTCGGCGGCCTTCTCGGCCTCCTTCACCATCTGCTGGAGCAGCCCGAAGGGGGTGGTCTCGCCGGTGATCGGGTAGGTCGACGGGAACAGGTAGCCCTCGGGGTTGCCGTGCGCGTCGGCCGGCAGGCCGAGCTCGCCGGAGCGCTGCTGGACGACCGCCTGGGTGGTGCCGGCCGGCAGGTTCAGCCGGGCGTCCACGGCCGCGTAGATCTGCATGGTCCGGCGGCCCTCCGGGATGGTCAGCGCGTTGGCGTTGCCCGGGTCGAGCAGCACGTTCAGCGCCGCGGCCGCCGACATCCGCTTGCGCAGGGTGTACGTGCCGGGCTGGATCCGGTTGCCCGCCGGGCTCTTGGCGGCGGCCTCGGTGAAGGCCCGGGTGCTGGCCACCACGCCGTCCTTGACCAGCACCTGGCCGATCTGGGTCAAGGTGGCGCCCTGGCTGACCGAGACCTGGACGGTGCCGCTCCCGTTGCCGGTGAAGTCGGCCGCCGGCGGCCGGCCCTTCGGCCACAGCAGGTAGCCCGCCAGCAGCACCGTGCTGACCACCGTGAACAGCGCCACCGCCGTGAGCAGGCAGGCCAGCCCGGTGTGCCGGCGACGCGGGTCCGGCGGCTGCGGCGGCTCCCCGCCGAGCGGCACGTACGGCTCCGGATCCAGCACGGGCGCGCCGAGGTGACCGGGCGTGAGACCGGGAGTGAGACCGGGGGTGATGAACGGGTCGGTCACGGGAGCCCTCGGGTCGGCGGCAGGCGGCGGGGGACGGCAAGGGGCCCGTACGGACTCGCGTCCGCACGGGCCCCAACCCGCACGCTAGGCCAGGCCGATCAGCTGACCGGTTCGACGCTCTCACCAGGAGCGCGTCCGCTCACCCGTTCGGTCTCCAGGGCGCTCTGCAGGATCACCACGGCGGCGGCCTGGTCGATCACCGAGCGGCCCTTCTTGCTGCTCCGCCCGGAGGCGCGCAGCCCCTGGCTGGCGGTGACGGTGGTCATCCGCTCGTCCACCAGCCGGACGGAGACCGGGGCGACCAGCGCCGCCAGCCGCCCGGCGTACGCCCGGACCTTGGCCGCGGCCGGCCCCTCCTTGCCGCTCAGCGAGCGGGGGAGGCCGACCACGATCTCGATCGCGTCGTACTCCTCGGCGATCTCCTTGAGCCGGGCCTGGGACCGGCCGCCGGCCGGGACGGTCTCCACCGGGGTGGCGATCAGCCCGTCAGGGTCGCAGGACGCGACCCCGATCCGGGCGTCACCCACGTCGACGGCGATCCGGCGGCCGCGGCGGAAGACCTTCTCCGGCTGCTGCTCCTCCATCAGGCGGCGCGCTCCGCCACCAGGGCGCGGACGGCGGCGATCGCCTGGTCCACGGCACCGGCGTCGGTGCCGCCGCCCTGGGCCACGTCGTCCTTGCCGCCACCGCCGCCGCCGAGCGCCTTGGCGGCGGCCCGGACCAGCTCACCGGCCTTGGCGCCGCGCGAGCGGGCGTCCTCGTTGGTGGCGATCACGGTCAGCGGGCGGCCGTTCGCCACGGTGAAGGCGGCGACCACGGCCGGCCGGGAGCCGAGCCGGGAGCGGACGTCGAGGACCAGCTTGCGCAGGTCGTCGGCGCCGGTTCCGTCCGCCACCCGGGCGGCGACCACGGCCACCCCGCGGACGTCCTCGGCCGCGTCGGCGAGGCCCGCCGCGGCGGCGAGCACCTTCTCGGCGCGGAAGCGCTCGATCTCCTTCTCGGCGTCCTTGAGCTTGGCGAGCATGCCCGAGATCTTCTCCGGCAGCTCCTCCGGACGGCCCTTGACCAGCTCCTGGAGCTGCGCGACCACGGTGTGCTCGCGGGCCAGGAACTTGTAGGCGTCGACGCCGACCAGCGCCTCGACCCGGCGCACGCCGGAGCCGATCGAGGACTCGCCGAGCAGCTTCACCAGGCCCAGCTGGGCGGTGTTGCCGACGTGCGTGCCACCGCACAGCTCCTTGGAGAAGTCGCCGATGGTGACCACCCGCACGGCGTCGCCGTACTTCTCGCCGAACATCGCGATGGCGCCGGCCTTGCGGGCCTGGTCCATCGTCATCACCTCGGCGGTGACCTCCAGCTCGCGGGTCAGCACCTCGTTGATCTTCTGCTCGACGTCGGTCAGCACGCTGCCGGGCACGGCGGCGGGCGAGCCGAAGTCGAAGCGGAAGCGGCCCGGCGCGTTCTCCGAACCGGCCTGGGCGGCCGTCGGGCCGAGCGCGTCGCGCAGCGCCTGGTGGGTCAGGTGGGTCGCCGAGTGGGCCCGCGAGACGGCCCGGCGGCGGTCGGTGTCGATGGTGGCGTACGCGGACGAGCCGAGCACCACCTCACCGAACAGCACCCCGCCGGAGTGCACGACCACGCCCGGCACCGGCTGCTGGACGTCGCGGATCTCGACCACCGCGCCGGAGTCCAGCCGGATCCGGCCGTGGTCGGCGAGCTGGCCGCCGCCCTCGGCGTAGAACGGGGTGCGGTCGAGGATGATCTCCACCTCGTCGCCCTCGGTGGCGACCGGCGCGGGGACGCCGTCCACCAGCAGGCCGACCACGGTGGCCTCGCCCTCGGTGGCGTTGTAGCCGGTGAAGACGCTGGCGCCCGCCTTGTCCGCCACCTCGCGGTAGGCGGCCACGTCGGCGTGGCCCATCTTCTTGGCCTTGGCGTCGGCCTTGGCCCGGTCGCGCTGCTCCTGCATCAGGCGGCGGAACCCGGCCTCGTCCACCTGGAGGCCCTGCTCCTCGGCCATCTCCAGGGTCAGGTCGATCGGGAAGCCGTAGGTGTCGTGCAGCTTGAAGGCCTGGTCGCCGGAGAGCACCGCGCCGCCGGACTGCTTGGTCTCGGTGACGGCCGCGTCCAGCAGGTTGGTGCCGCTGCGCAGGGTCTGCAGGAACGCGGTCTCCTCGGCGACCGCGACCGTCTCGATCCGCTTGCGGTCGGCCTCCAGCTCCGGGTACTGCGGGCCCATCGCCTTGATGGTGACGTCGGTGAGCTCCTTGGCCACCTGCCCGGTGGCGCCGAGCAGCCGCATGTTGCGGATGGCGCGGCGCAGGATGCGGCGCAGCACGTAGCCGCGGCCCTCGTTGCCGGGGGTGACGCCGTCGCCGATCAGCATGATCGCGGTGCGGAAGTGGTCGGTGACCACGCGCAGCGAGACGTCCGACCGGTGGTCGGCGCCGTAGGCGTGGCCGGTCAGCTCGGCCGCCCGGTCGAGGATCATCCGGCTGGTGTCGATCTCGAAGAGGTTGTCGACGCCCTGCAGGATGGCGGCCAGGCGCTCCAGGCCGAGGCCGGTGTCGATGTTCTTGCTGGGCAGGTCGCCCAGGATCTCGAAACCGTCCTTGCCGTCACCGTGGCCGCGCTCGTACTGCATGAAGACCAGGTTCCAGATCTCCAGGTAGCGCTCGCCGTTGACCGCCGGGCCGCCCTCCTCGCCGTAGGCGGGGCCGCGGTCGTAGTTGATCTCCGAGCACGGGCCGCACGGGCCGGGGACGCCCATCGACCAGAAGTTGTCCTTCATCCCGAGCCGCTGGATGCGCTCGGCCGGGACGCCGATGACGTCCCGCCAGATCTTCTCGGCCTCGTCGTCGTCCTTGTAGACGGTGATCCAGAGCTTCTCCTGCTCCAGGCCGTAGCCGCCGTCGGCGACGGGAGCGGTGAGCAGCTCCCACGCCGACTTGATGGCGCCTTCCTTGAAGTAGTCGCCGAAGGAGAAGTTCCCGCACATCTGGAAGAACGAGCCGTGCCGGGTGGTCTTGCCGACCTCTTCGATGTCCAGGGTGCGCACGCACTTCTGCACGCTGGTGGCACGCGTGAACGGCGGCTTCACCTCGCCGAGGAAGTACGGCTTGAAGGGCACCATGCCGGCGTTCACCAGCAGCAGGGTGGGGTCATCGGCGACCAGCGACGCCGACGGAACGACGGTGTGGCCGCGCTCCTCGAAGAAGCGCAGCCAGCGGCGGCGGATCTCTGCCGACTCCATCAGTGGTCCTTCCGGTTGGGGCCTCCCGGCAGCTCGTCGAGCCGGCGGGAGGGCGAATCAAGGGCTTGGGGGGTGGTGCGGGTACTGCGCGACGGGGGCAGGGCGGCGGCCGGGGAGCCCGGGGCCGCCGAGATAGCTCGGTACGTCGGCTCGCCGCGCAGCGGGGCCCGCCGGCGCGGCGGCTCGACCACCGCGGTGCCGTCCAGACCGAGGTCGGCGCGCAACTGCTCCTCGCGCTCGGCCATCCCGGCGCGGACGTCCCGGGCGAAGCGCTTGGCGGCGTCGCCCAGGTGCAGGGCGCCGCGCGCGGCGGTGCCCGACAGACTGTCAGGGGTGAGCCGGTGGACGGCCTCGTTGGCCTTGTTCATGGCCCAGACGGTGGCACCCGCGCCGACCGCCATCCAGAAGATGCGACGAACCATGGTTCAGCCCCTCACGGCTCGCCGGACCCGGCCGAGCAGGCCGCCGCCGCGCGGCGCGGCGGCGGCCCGCACCTCGGCGCGGATCAGCTTCGCCAGCGCCTCGCGCTCCGCCGCCTGCTGCGGCAGCGTCACCGTGCCCTGCTGCTTGCTGACGGCCTTTCGGACGCCGTAGCTGAAGGCCGCGACCTTGACCAGCGGGCCGCCGATGGTGGCGGCGACGGTCGAGGAGAGCGCGTTGGCGTTGGCGGCGGCGTCCTGCACGTTGGCGGTGATCTCGTCCACCCGCTCCAACTGCTCGTTGGCGCTGCGCACGGCGGTGCCCGCGTCGACCAGCAGCGGCACGGCCTGCTCGGTCACGGCGGCGACCAGGACGGTGGCCTCCCGGAGCACCCGCGACAGCCGTACCAGGACGACGGCGAGCAGCGTGACCAGCACCGCCCAGAAGACGGCCACCAGCAGGCCGGCCAGCTCTCCCACGGACACCGGTGCGCTCCCTCGCCTTGCCTCTTCAGCGGATCTTCCTCAAAGGTGAACCCTATCGCGGCCGACCGGCTTCCCCCGACCGGCTTTCCGGGAGCCGGGGCCGCCGGTGGCCCGGGCAGCGGTCCTGGTGGCCGGCGTGACCTCGGGCCGACCGTGTCGTTGGGCCGGGTGGGCCCGTGCAGCGCGGGTCGCAGGGGTTGTCCGGGGTGTCGGTCCGGCCAGACAGGGGGCGGCAGTTGACCAGTGAGCCGACGGCGGCGCGGGGCGGGGCCCCGGCAGGCCGGCTGCCCGCCGACGTGACCAGTTTCGTCGGGCGGCGCGCGGAGCTGGCCGCGCTGGCCGGCCTGCTGGAGTCGGCCCGGCTGGTGACGGTCACCGGGCCCGGCGGGGTCGGCAAGACCCGGCTGGCGCTGCGCGGTGCCGCCGAGGCCGATCGGGCCGGTCTCTTCCCGGACGGCGCCTGGCCGGCCGAGGTGAGCACGGTGCGCGACCCGCTGCTGCTCGGCCACGCGGTGCTGAACGCGCTCGGGCTGACCGACGCCACCGCCCGTCCGCCCGTGGAGGTGCTGGTCGAGCGGCTGGCCGACCGCCGGCTGCTGCTGGTGCTGGACGGCTGCGAGCACCTGGTCGGCCCGTGCGCCGAGCTGGTCGACACCCTGCTGCGGGCCGCCCCCGGGGTGCGGGTGCTGGCCACCAGCCGGCAGGCGCTGGGCTCGGCCGGCGAGCACCTGCTGCCGGTCGCCCCGCTGCCGGTGGAGCCGACGCCCGGCGGCGGGCCGGCCGAGGCCGTCGCGCTGTTCGTCGACCGGGCGGCGGCCGTGCTGCCCGGATTCGAGCTGACCGAGGGCAACCGGGCCGAGGTGGCCCTGCTCTGCCGCCGGCTGGACGGCATCCCGCTGGCGGTGGAGCTGGCCGCCGGCCGGCTGCGCGCGCTGTCGGTGGCCCAGCTCAACCTGCGCCTGGACGACCGCTTCCGGCTGCTCACCGGCGGCGTCCGGACGGCTCCGCTGCGGCACCGGACGCTGCGCACCGCGATCGGCTGGAGCCACGAACTCTGCACCATGAAGGAACGTTTGCTCTGGGCCCGGCTCTCGGTCTTCGCCGGTGCGTTCGACCTGGACGCCGCGGAGTACCTCTGCGCGGGCGAGGGCATCGAGGCCGAGGACCTGCTGGAGCTGATCGGCGAGCTGGTCGGCAAGTCGGTGCTGCTCCGTGAGGAGGGCCCGAACGGCGTCCGGTTCCGGATGCTCGACACGCTGCGCGAGTACGGCGGGCAGTGGCTGCGGGCCGGCGGCGAGCAGCACCGGCTGCTGCGCCGGCACCGCGACTGGTACCTGGGGGTGGCGACCTGGGGCGAGGTGGAGTGGTTCGGCCCGCGCCAGGCCGAGACCGCCGAGCGCACCAGGCTCGCCCACCCCAACCTGCGCGCCGCGCTGGAGTTCTCGCTGGGCGAGCCCGGCGAGGAGCAGCTCGCCCTGGTGCTGGCCGGCACGCTGTGGTTCTACTGGGTCGGCTCCGGCCACCTCGGCGAGGGCCGGCACTGGCTGGACCGCGCGCTCGCGCTGGCCCCCGAGCCCACCGAGGCCCGGGCCAAGGCGCTCTGGGTGACCGGCTACATGGCGATCCTGCAAGGCGACCTGGCCCGGGCCCTCCCCGCGCTGGAGGAGTGCCGCCGGCAGGCGCTGGCCACCGGCGACGACCGGGCACTGGCGTACGCGGTGCACCGGCAGGGCTGCGCGGCGCTGATCGGCGACGCCCCGGAGCGGGCGGCCGAGCTGTTCGAGGAGGCGCTCTGGCACTACAACGCGCTCGGCGAGCTCAACAGCAACGTCCTGATGGCCATGTTCGAGCTGGGCATGGCGTACCTGTTCCTCGGTGACGGCGACAGCGGCGAGGTGTGGATCGACCGGGTGCGCGAGCTGGCCGAGGAGCACGGCGAGCAGTGGGCGTACGCCTACGCCCTGTACGCGCTGGCCTACGCCCGCTGGTCGGTCGGCGAGGTGCGGCGCGCCCGGGCCTACGCCCGGGAGTGCGTCCGGCTGAACCACCTGTTCCGCGACCTGCTGGGGATCGTGCTGGCGATGGACGTGCTGGCCCTGCTGGAGACCGAGGGCCCGGACGGCGACCTGGTCGAGGCGCGGGTGCTGCAGGGCGCGGCGCACCGGATCTGGCAGGCGGTCGGGAAGCCCTTCTTCGGCTCCCGCTCGTTCAACGGGCCGCACCTGGAGTGCGAGCAGCGGGCCCGGGACGGCCTGACCGACCAGGAGTTCCACGAGGCGTTCCGGCTGGGCGGGCTGCTCGATCTGGACGCGGCCGTCTCCCGGGCGCTGGGCCGCGGCGGCCGGCCCGGCCCGGAGGGCCTGCCGGGTCCGCGTCCGGTGCGGCCGTCCCCGGTGCCGACCGGGTGAGCCGCAGCGCGGGCGGCCCGCGGAAAGGGCCGAGCCCCGCAGCCGGCAGGCTGCGGGGCTCGGTGTGGTACTCGCTCGCGGGTCAGCGCGAGTAGTACTCGACGACCAGCTGCTCGTCGCAGATCACGGGGATCTCGCGACGCTGCGGCTGGCGGTCCAGGCGGAAGGCCAGGGCCTTCAGGTTGACCTCGAGGTACTTCGGGGTCTGGCCCTCGCCGGCGTTGCCGCCCTCGCGAGCCACCTGGAAGGGGGTCTTCTCCTTGGACTTGTCCTTGACGGTGACGACAAAGCCCGGCTTCAGCTGGAACGACGGCTTGTTGACCTTGCCGCCGTTGACCTCGATGTGGCCGTGCACGACCATCTGACGGGCCTGGTAGATGGTGCGGGCGATGCCCGAACGCAGGACCAGGGCGTCGAGGCGGGTCTCCAGCTCGGCGATGAGCGCCTCGCCGGTCTTGCCCTCGACCTTCTTGGCACGGTCGAAGGCCCGCGCCATCTGCTTCTCGCTCAGGTCGTACTGCGCGCGCAGACGCTGCTTCTCGGTCAGACGGACCTTGTAGTCAGAGTTCTGCTTGCGGCCACGGCCGTGCTGGCCGGGCGGGTACGGGCGGGCCTCGAAGTACTTGACGGACTTCGGGGTCAGCGGGATACCAAGGGCACGAGCGATCTTGACCTTGGGACGCTTCTGGTTCGCCATGAACCAAACCTTCCTTGCTTTTCGAATACGGCTTCACCAGGTGTTGACGGAGGTCGCTCCTCGCGACCCGGAGAAAAACCACCCGCGAGGGGGTGATCAGCCGCTCTCCGGAGCCGGGCACATCCGTGCATGCACACGAGAGGCCCACGACCACGAGGGTGGTGGGCTGCCCGCGACACCGTAAGCCGGTGCGCGACGCTCCAAGGGCCGCTCCCGAAGGAGGACCCGTAGGCCGATGCCCCGCTGGTGCGGCCGGTCGGCCGGGCTCTCACCCGCCGCCGTGCCCGGGACAAGGCACTCCGGGACAGTGTACAGGCGATCTCAGGTCCCCTCCGCCGCGCCCGCCCCCTCATCCGGCTGCGGCGGCGGCGACTGCGCCGGTGCCTGCGGCTGCCGGGCCGGCGGCTTCGGCTCGCCGCGCAGCCGGGCCCTGGTCCAGGTCACGGTGTCGGCGTACCGGGCCTCGGCGCCGTGCCGGGTCGGGCTGTAGTACTCCCGGCCGTGCACGGTGTCCGGCGCGTACTGCTGCGCGGCGATGCCCTCCGGCAGGTCGTGCGGGTAGCGGTAGCCCTGGCCGTGGCCGAGCTTGCCGGCGCCGCCGTAGTGGGCGTCCCGCAGGTGCGGCGGGACGGCGCCGGCCAGCCCCTGCCGGACGTCGGCCAGGGCGGCGTCGATGGCCAGGTAGGCGGCGTTGGACTTGGGCGCCAGGGCGAGCGCGATGGCTGCCTGGGAGAGGATGATCCGGGCCTCCGGGAAGCCGATCAGCGCGACCGCCTGGGCGGCGGCCACGGCCGTCGACAGCGCCGTCGGGTCGGCCAGGCCGACGTCCTCGCTGGCCGAGATCATCAGCCGGCGGGCGATGAACCTCGGGTCCTCGCCGGCCTCGATCATGCGGGCCAGGTAGTGCAGCGTGGCGTCCACGTCGCTGCCCCGGATCGACTTGATCAGCGCGCTGGCGACGTCGTAGTGCTGGTCGCCGTCCTTGTCGTAGCGGACGGCGGCCTGGTCCACGGCCGTCTCGGTGGTGGCGAGCGTGATCCGCTGCCCGCCCTGCTCCAGCGCGGCGCCGGCCGCCGCCTCCAGCGTGGTGAGCGCCCGCCGGGCGTCGCCGCCGGCCAGCCGCACCAGGTGGTCCTCGGCCTCGTCGGTCAGCTCGACGGCGCCGGCCAGGCCCCGCTCGTCCGCCACCGCGCGCCGCAGCAGGGCCCGCACGTCGGCGTCGGTGAGCGACTCCAGGGTGAGCAGCAGCGAGCGGGACAGCAGCGGGGAGATCACCGAGAAGTACGGGTTCTCGGTGGTGGCGGCGATCAGGGTGACCCAGCGGTTCTCCACCGCGGGCAGCAGCGAGTCCTGCTGGGCCTTGGAGAAGCGGTGGATCTCGTCCAGGAACAGCACCGTCTCGCGGCCGGACATCCCGATCGCGCGGCGGGCCCCCTCGATCACCGCGCGGACTTCCTTGACGCCCGCGGTGATCGCCGAGAGCTCCACGAAACGGCCCTCGACGGCCTGGCTGATCACATGCGCCAGGGTGGTCTTGCCGGTGCCGGGAGGCCCCCAGAGGATCACCGAGCTGGTCGCCGCGGGCCCGCGCGAACCGGCCACCAGGCGCCGCAGCGGCGAGCCGTCCTTCAGCAGCCGGCGCTGGCCGGCCACCTCGTCCAGGGTGCGCGGCCGCATCCGTACCGCCAGCGGGGCCCGGCCGGGCTCGGCGGCCTGACGCTCCTCGGCGGCTGCGGTGAAGAGATCCGGTTCTTCCACGCCTGAAGCGTATGCGAGTGCGCGGACAGTTCGGGACCAGGTAGTTCGAATTTGAACGGGGCAGCGTAGGCTGGTCGGACCACCTGGAAGGAGCAGTACGCCATGGCCGTACGCCGTCTCAACCACGCCGTGCTCTGGATCCGCGACATCGACCGCTCGGTCGAGTTCTACCGCGAGGTCCTCGGCTTCGGGGTCGACCACCTGATGCCCGGCCGGGCGGCGTTCCTGAGCGCCCCCGACAGCGACAACGACCACGACCTCGGTCTGTTCGCGATCGGCCCGGACGCCCCCGGCCCCGAGCAGGGCCGGGTCGGGCTCTACCACCTGGCCTGGGAGGTCGGCACCCTGGGCGAGCTCGCCGCCCTGGGGCACCGGCTGGCCGAGCGCGGGTCCCTGGTCGGCTCCACCGACCACCTGGTCTCCAAGTCCTTCTACGCCAAGGACCCGGACGGCAACGAGTTCGAGCTGATGTGGCGGGTCCCCCGCGAGGACTGGCCCGCCGCGGACTCGGACGCCCGGCCGGGCCCGCTGGACCTCCCCGCCGCCATCCAGCGCTGGGGCAGCGACCTGGCCACCGGCGCCGCGGCCGGCTCGGCCACCTGACGCGGGCGCGCGCTAGGTTCTGACCCGGATCATCGTGCCCGGGGGAAGGACCGCAGTGACGCACGCAGACGAGCACGGCGACGGGAGGCTGGCGGCCGAGGGGGAGGTCGCGCTGGCCCGGCTCGCCCTGGCCGACCTCGAACTGGCGCACGCCGCCGGCCACCTGGCGAACGCCGCCGCGCTGGACCCGGCCCTCCCGGAGGTCCACGAGGCACTCGCCGAGCTGGCCGTCCGGGCGGGCGGGCCCGCCGCGGCGCTGGACTGCTTCCCGCTGGAGCAGCCCACCATCGGCGAGGTCGGCTGCCGCGCCTCACTGGCCGCGGCCGCCGGGCGCTGGGAGGAGGCGGTCGGCCTGCTCTCGCACGTCCTGCGGGAGGAGCCGGACCGCCCGTGGGCCTCGGTCGCCTGGCTCGGCCACCCGGAGCTGCCCGCCCGGCTCGGGCCCGAGCCGGCCCTGCGGGCGATCGCCCGGGTGGTCGGCGGCGGCCTGCCGGACCCGCTGCCCGCCGCCGCGGCCGAGCAGCTGCGCCCGTTCTACGACCTCATCCGCGCCTGCGTGGCCCGCTCCCCCACGCACCCGGGCCTGCTCACCATGGCCTCCGGCCTGGCCCGCCGCTACGGCGACCACGACACGGCCGTCGGCTGGGCCCGCGCCTCGCTCGCCACCGCGCCCTCGCACAGCGGCGCGGTGATGCTCGGCTTCGCGCTCCGCTCGGCCGGCCGGCCCGAGGAGGCGCTCGCGGTCTGGGAGCGGGAGCTGGCCCGGGATCCGTCCGACCTCTCGCTGCACGTGGACGTCGGCGAGCTGTACGCCACCCTGGGCCGCCCCGCCGAGGGCCTGCCCTGGATCGAGCGGGCGCTCGCCGCGGACCCGGACCACCCGCAGGCCGCACCCGCCCTGCACGGGGTCCGGTTCACCCTCGACGAGGACGGCACCCACCTGGCGGCCCTGGCCGACCACCTGCGCGAGCACCCCGACCACGGCTACGCCTCGACCGTGCTGGCCCGCTGCAGCGAGGGCCGCCCGTGGCTGCGGCACGTCGGCTCCGCCTCCGAGGCGATCATCGGCGTGCTGCACCAGGTGCTGGAGCAGCAGGGCGCGGTCGGCGGCGCCTGCACGCTCTCCGCCCCGGAGCCGCCTAGCGCGCTGGCCCTCTTCCACGCCACCGTGCCGGACGCCCGGGTGACCGTCCTCGGCGTACCGGAACCGGATCTGCGCGAACCGCTGCGCCCGGTCGGCGTCCGGCTCTGGCGGTACGAGGGCACCGAGGCCCGGCCCGCCGTGGCGCCACCCTCCGCCGAGGCGGCCGAACTGCTGCGCTCGGTGGCCGACCTGTCCTGGCCGCACCTGCTGGCCGCCTACGACCACGCCGTGGCGCTGTCCTCGCTCTCCCTGGACGACCTGCTCGGCTGCCTCGCCCACCCGCCCGCGCCGGCCGAGGACGAGACCGGCCGCCGGCTCGCCGCCCGCTGGCCGGACCTGTGGGCGCGGGCCGGGCAGAGCTTCGCCTGCCTCGCCCTCACCCACCACCGCACCGACCAGCCCTGGGCCGGCTCGGACCGCCGCCGGGTGCTGGCCGACCTGCTCTTCGGCCCCGAGGACTGGGTCACCGAGACGGCCGCGCTCGCCCTGGTCGCGGTGGCCTGGACCGACCCCGACGCCCGCCGGGACGCGGCCGACCTGGTCGCCCGCCGGATGCTGGACGCCGTCCGGGCCGGCCGCACCCGCACCGTCACCGTCCTCGACTCGCTCTGCCGGCTGACCCTGGCGATGCCCGGCCTCGCCCCCGAGATCACCGCCCTGGCCCGCCGCGAGCTCGCCGCCACCGCGGACCGCACTCCCGGGGCCCCCGCCCGCCCCAAGCGCCGCTGGTTCCGCCGCCGGGGCTGAAGCGCTCGGCTCGAGCGCTCGCCCGCTACGGCCTCTCCAGCCGCTCCAGCGCCGCCGCGTGATCCGGCACGTACTTCTGCAGATCCCGCGGCGGCCGCTGGTAGCCCTGCGGCCGGGGGCGGGGCGGCAGGGCCACCTCGGGCCGGCGGACCTCCCGGTAGGGCACCGAGGAGAGCAGGTGGGCGATCATGTTGATCCTGGCCCGCCGCTTGTCGTCGCTCTCCACCACGTTCCAGGGCGACTCCGGGATGTCCGTGTGGACGAACATCTCGTCCTTGGCCCGGGAGTAGTCCTCCCAGCGGGTGATCGACTCCACGTCCATCGGCGAGAGCTTCCACTGCCGCATCGGGTCGGTCATCCGGCCCCGGAAGCGCCGTTCCTGCTCCACGTCGCTGACCGAGAACCAGTACTTGCGCACCAGGATGCCAGCCTCGATCAGCATCCGCTCGAAGGTCGGGCACTGGTTCAGGAACTGCTGGTACTCCGCCGGGGTGCAGAACCCCATCACCTTCTCCACCCCGGCCCGGTTGTACCAGCTGCGGTCGAACAGCACGATCTCCCCCGCCGCGGGCAGCTGCTCGACGTACCGCTGGAAGTACCACTGGCCGCGCTGGCGCTCGGTGGGCGCCGGGAGCGCCGCGACCCGGGCCAGCCGGGGGTTGAGGTACTCCGTCACCCGCTTGATGGCGCCGCCCTTGCCGGCCGCGTCCCGCCCCTCGAAGACCACCACCAGCCGCACGCCCTCGGCGCGCACCCACTCCTGGAGCTTCACCAGCTCGTACTGCAGCCGCAACAGCTCGGCCTCGTAGGGCTTCCTCGGAAGACGATCCCTGTGCTTCCCCGCCACCCTGGCCTCCGATCGCGTACAGCTGACGGTCACTCACGCTACGGGTGATCCGCCCGGCGCGCAGGTCGGCACGGGGTGGAGATCCGGCGGACGGCGGCGGAGCACGACGACGGGCGGCCCCGGCCCGACAGTCCCCTGCGCTGCCGGCGCCGGGGGCCGCCCGACGAGTGATCAACTCTCCCCCGGACCCCGCCCGTGGGGCAAATTACCCGACTCATAACCTTGCGGCATGGACATCGACACCCGCCTGCTGCGCTACTTCGCCGCGGTCTACGAGGAGCGCCAGCTGACCGGGGCGGCCGCCCGGCTGCTCGTGAGCCAGCCGACCCTGACCAAGCAGATCCGGCAGCTGGAGGCGCAGCTGGGGGTGCGGCTCTTCGAGCGCTCGCGGGAGGGCATGACACCCACCCCGGCCGGCCACGCGCTGGCGGCCAGGTCCGAGGCGCTGCTGGCCGGCTGGGAGGAGGCGCTGCGGGCCACCCGGCAGGCCGCCACCCAGGCGGCGGGCACCCTGCGGGTCGGGTTCGAGGGCAGCACCATCAACGTGGTCGACCGCGCCACCGTCGAGGACTTCGCCCACCGGATGCCCGGCTGGCAGCTGCAGATGCGGCAGAACAACTGGTTCGACCCCACCTCGGGCCTCGCCTCGGGCGAGATCGACCTGGCCCTGTGGCACGCGCCCGGGTCCGTCGCGGCCGAGTACAACCACGCGGAGCTGGGGGTAGAGGACCGCTGCGCCGTCCTGCCGGCCGGCCACCGGCTGGCCGAGCGGGAGCTGCTGGACTTCGCGGAGCTGCTGGACGAGGACTTCGTCGCCATCCCGCAGGAGGCCGGCCGCTGGCGGGACTACTGGCTCGCGGCCGAGGAGCGCGGCGGCCGGCCGGCCAGGATCGGCGCGGTCGCGCACAACGCGGACGAGTGGCTGACGGCGGTGGCCTGCGGCCAGGGCATCGGCTTCGCGCCGGCCACGATGAGCCGGCTGGCGTCCCGGCCGGGCGTGGTCTACCGCCCGGTGCGCGGCCTCAGCGCCAGCCGGGTCGGCCTGTACTGGCCGCTGGACCAGCCGCTGACCCCGGCGATGGCCGCCTTCGTCCGCAGCTGTCGGAAGACGGTGCGGATCGGGGCGGGGGTCGCGGGGCCGTCCGCACTGGGCTCGGTGCCCGCGCAGCGCCGTCCGGCGGACCGGGGTGCCGCCACCCGGCGCGGGTCGGCGCAGCCCGTTCAGACCGCCGCGAACGGCGCCGGGTAGCGACAGACGCCCTGGGTGCTGCCGTCGTAGCCGCCCAGCGGGAGGACCTGGAAGTAGGCGTCGGGCGCCTCGAAGGGCCCGCTGACCCGGTGCCGGGAGGCCGGCTCGAAGCCGAACCTGCCGTAGTAGTCGGGGTCGCCGAGCACCACCACCAGCTGCTCCCCGGCCGCCTCGGCCGCCGCCAGCGCGGCCCGGACCAGGGCGTCGCCGACGCCCTTGCGCTGCCACTCCGGCGCGACCGCCACCGGTGCCAGCGACAGCGCCCGGCCCTCGCCGACCTGGAGCCTGGTCATCAGCACGTGCCCGATGATGAGGTCCCGCTCGTCCACCGCGACCACCGAGAGGGCCGGCACCCAGGCCTCGTCCCGGCGCAGCGCGTCCACCAGGTCCGCCTCCTCGGGGCCCGGGAAGGCGGCCATGTGGACCCGTCTGGTGGCGGGGGCGTCCGCCGGGTTCTCGACTCTGGTACGGATGGTCATCCTCGACCCCTCTGCTGTGGCACGTCGTTGTGCACCGGCCCCGGGCGGGGTGAGCCTACCTTGCGGAGGTTCACCCCGGCCGGGGCCGTGAGCATGGCGTTACTGACCAGGTGTCAGGCCTTGACCTCGGACTCGGCGGCGGTGGCCGCCGGCTTGTCCGCGCCCTTGGGCTTGGCGTCCACACCGGCCTCCCGGCGCTGGGCCGGGGTGATCGGGGTCGGCGCACCGGTGAGCGGGTCACCGCCGGTGCTGGTCTTCGGGAAGGCGATGACGTCCCGGATGGTGTCGTACCCGCCGAGCAGGGTGACGATACGGTCCAGGCCGAAGGCGACCCCGCCGTGCGGCGGCGGGCCGTAGTTGAAGGCGTCGAGCAGGAAGCCGAACTGCGACTGCGCCTCCTCCTCCGACAGGCCGATCGCGTCGAAGGCCCGCTTCTGCACCTCGCGCTGGTGGATACGGATCGAGCCGCCGCCCAGCTCGGAGCCGTTCAGCACCAGGTCGTAGGCGTTGGACAGGGCGCTGCCCGGGTCGGTGTCGAAGGTGGCCAGCGACTCCGCGGTGGGCGCGGTGAACGGGTGGTGCACCGCGTGCCAGCCCTGGAACTGGCCCTTGTCGTCCTCGATCGGCTCGAACATCGGGAAGTCGACCACCCAGAGGAAGGCCCACTGCGACTCGTCGATCAGGTCGCAGCGGCGGCCGATCTCCAGGCGGGCCGCGCCGAGCAGCTCCTGCGAGGCGGTCTTCTTGCCGGCGGCGAAGAACACCGCGTCGCCCGGCTTGGCGCCGGCCGCGGCGGCCAGGCCGGCCAGGTGCTCCTCGGAGAGGTTCTTGGCGACCGGGCCGCGCAGCTCGCCGGTCTCGGCGTCCACCAGCACGTACGCCAGGCCCCGGGCGCCGCGCGCCTTGGCCCAGTCCTGCCAGGCGTCCAGCTGCTTGCGCGGCTGGGAGGCGCCGCCGGGCATCACGACCGCACCCACGTACGGGGCCTGGAAGACCCGGAACTCGGTGCCCTGGAAGTACTCGGTCAGGTCGGTGAGCTCCTGGCCGAAGCGGACGTCCGGCTTGTCGGAGCCGTAGCGGTTCATGGCGTCCGCGTAGGTCATCCGGGGCAGCGGGTTGGGGATCTCGTACCCGTGCACCTGGCGCCAGATCGCCCCGACGACCTTCTCGCCGAGGGCCAGGATGTCCTCCTGGTCGACGAAGGAGGCCTCGATGTCCAGCTGGGTGAACTCCGGCTGCCGGTCGGCGCGGAAGTCCTCGTCGCGGAAGCAGCGGGCGATCTGGTAGTAGCGCTCCATGCCGGCCACCATCAGCAGCTGCTTGAACAGCTGGGGCGACTGCGGCAGCGCGTACCAGTGGCCGGGCTGCAGGCGGACCGGGACGAGGAAGTCGCGGGCGCCCTCGGGGGTGGAGCGGGTGAGGTACGGCGTCTCGATGTCGAGGTAGTCGTTCTCCTCCATCACCGTGCGGATGATGTGGTTGACCTTGGAGCGCAGGCGCAGCGCGCGGGCCGGGCCCTCACGGCGGAGGTCCAGGTAGCGGTAGCGCAGGCGCACCTCCTCGTTGACCGTGCCGGGCTCGTACTCGGCGACCGGGAACGGCACCGGGGCGGCCTCGGAGAGCACCTCCAGCTCGTTCACCACGACCTCGATCGCGCCGGTCGCGATGTCGGGGTTCTCGTTGCCCTCCGGGCGGACCCGGACCTCGCCGGTGACCTTGACGCAGTACTCGGCGCGCAGGCTGCCGATCGCCTCCAGGTCGCGGGCCACGATCTGCACGGTGCCGGAGGCGTCGCGGAGGTCGATGAACGCGACTCCGCCGTGGTCACGGCGGCGGGCGACCCAGCCGGCCAGGATGACGGTGGTGCCGGCGTGCTCCGCGCGGAGCGTGCCCGCGTCGTGCGTGCGGATCACAGCTGCTTCTCCTTCAGGGTGGTGACGAGTGCTTCGAGGGCGACGGGCGTCTGCTCGCCGGTGGTCATGTCCTTGAGCTGGACGACGCCTTCGGCGAGGTCCCGGTCGCCGGCGATCAGCGCGAAGCGGGCGCCCGAGCGGTTGGCGGACTTCATGGCGTTCTTGATGCTCTTCACGCCGAACGCCAGGTCGGTCGCCACACCCGCCCGGCGCAGCTCCACCACCTTGGCGAACAGGACGTTCTTGGCCTCCTCGCCGAGCGCCACGGCGTACACCTCGGTGGCGGCCGGCAGGTCGAGGACGATGCCCTCGGCCTCCATCGCCAGGAAGGTGCGGTCCACGCCGAGGCCCCAGCCGACCGAGGGCAGCGCCGGGCCGCCGAGCATCTCGGACAGGCCGTCGTAGCGGCCGCCGCCGCCGATCGCGGACTGGGCGGCGAGGCCGTTGTGCACGAACTCGAAGGTGGTGCGGGTGTAGTAGTCCAGGCCGCGGACCAGCTTGGGGTCGTCCACGAAGGCGACGCCGGCCGCGGTGAGCAGCTCGCGGACCTTCTCGTCGTACGCCTTGCAGTCCTCGCAGAGGAAGTCGCGCAGCATCGGCGCGTCGGTCAGCTGCGCCTGTACGGACTCGCGCTTGTCGTCGAGCACCCGCAGCGGGTTGATCGCGGCCCGGCGGCGGGTGTCCTCGTCCAGGTCGAGACCGGCCAGGAATTCCACCAGGGCGGCCCGGTAGACCGGGCGGCACTGCGCGTCGCCGAGGCTGTTGATCAGCAGCGAGTAGTTGCGCAGGCCGAGCGCGCGGAAGGCGTCGTCGCCCAGGATGATGATCTCGGCGTCCAGCGCCGGGTCCTCGGCGCCCAGCGCCTCGGCGCCGACCTGGGAGAACTGCCGGTAGCGGCCGGCCTGCGGGCGCTCGTAGCGGTAGAAGTTGCCCGAGTACCAGAGCTTGACCGGCAGGTTGCCCAGCTTGTGCAGGTTGGCCTGGAGGGTGGCGCGGACCACCGAGGCGGTGCCCTCGGGGCGCAGCGCGAGGTCCTCGCTGCCGCGCTTGGTGAGGGTGAACATCTCCTTGGTGACGATGTCGGTCGACTCGCCGACGCCTCGGGAGAACAGCCCCAGATCCTCGAAGACCGGCGTCTCGATGTAGCCGTAGCCGGCCCGGCGCAGCGGCGCGGAGAGTTGCTCGCGGATCGCCAGGTAGGCCGCGGAGTTCGTCGTCGGCAGCAGGTCGTAGGTGCCCTTGGGGGCGGTGAAGGTGGTCAACTTCTCTTCCGTCACATTCCTCGTCGCGGGAAGGCCGGAGCGTCGAGCGCTCCCGCCGCCTGCTTGAGGTAGGGGTTGGTGGCGCGCTCACGGCCGATGGTGGTCTGGGAGCCGTGGCCGGAGAGGACCACGGTGGCGTCGTCGAGGGGCAGGCAGACCCGGGCCAGCGAGCGCAGAATCGCCTCGCTGTCCCCGCCCGGGAGGTCCGTACGCCCGATGGAGCCGGCGAAGAGCAGGTCACCGGAGAACAACACCGGGGGGATGTCGTCGCTCGAAGGCGTCCTGAAGGTCACCGACCCCTTGGTATGGCCCGGCGCGTGGTCGACGGTGAGCCGCAGGCCGGCCAGCTCCAGCACGCTGCCGTCGGTGAGCTCGCGGACGTCGTCCGGCTCGCCGACCGTCAGGCTGCCCATCAGCTGCTGCCCGAGCGAGCGGCCGAGCGCGCGCTCCGGGTCGGCCATCATGTAGCGGTCCTCGGGGTGGATCCAGGCGGGCACGCCGCGCGCGCCGCAGACCGGCACCACGGAGGCGATGTGGTCGATGTGGCCGTGGGTGAGGACCACCGCGACCGGCTTCAGCCGGTGCTCGCGGATCAGCTCCTCGACGCCCTCGGTGGCCTCGTGGCCCGGGTCGACGATCACGCACTCCTCGCCGGCGGCCGGCGCGACCAGGTAGCAGTTGGTGCCCCAGGCCCCGGCGGGAAATCCGGCGACGAACAACGCGAGTCCTCCACGATCGGGGGGCGGGTCCGCTGGAGTCACCGCCTGGTCACACCAGAGCCTACCGGCGGGACACCGCCGCGGGCGAACCGGTTGCCGGGCGCCGCCGCGCGCCCGGCCGGGCCGCCCGCGGCCCGCCGCCGGGCCCGCTTGACCTCGAACTTACGCACAGGGTCCTTACACTTGGCCGCCGACGGGTGCGATGATCCGCATCGACACTTTCCCAGACGTCCAGCGCACACGTAGGAGACCCGGCCGGTGGCCAGCAGCAACGAACAGCGACGGCGGCAGCTCGCCCGCGAGAAGTACGAGCGTCAGGCAGCGCGTCGGGCCGAGGCCCACAAGCGCAGCAAGCAGCGCAGAGCGATCATCGGCGCCGCGCTCGCGGTCGTGGTGGTCGCCGCCGGCGGTGCCTGGGCCGGCGGGGTCTTCGACTCCGACGGCAAGGCGAAGACCCCGCAGGCGGCCCCGACCGCCCCGGTGACCCAGGTCAAGGGCTGCAACCCGCCGGCCGCGGGCCAGCCCAACGGCAAGCAGTGGAAGACCGAGCCGGCCATGACGCTGGACGCCAAGGCCGCCTACACGGCGACCCTGACCACCAGCTGCGGCCCGGTCACCGTCTCGCTGGACGCCGCCAAGGCGCCGCACACGGTGAACTCCTTCGCCTTCCTGGCCGGTGAGCAGTACTTCGACCACGTCAAGTGCCACCGCCTGACCACCGAGGGCATCTACGTCCTGCAGTGCGGCGACCCGACCGGCACCGGCTCCGGCGGCCCGGGCTACCAGTTCCCGGACGAGAACCTGACCGGCGCCACCTACCCGGCCGGCACCCTGGCGATGGCCAACGCCGGCCCGGGCACCAACGGCAGCCAGTTCTTCCTGGTCTACAAGGACACCCAGCTGCCGCCGAACTACACCCCGTTCGGCAAGATCACCGGCGGCCTGGAGGTCCTCCAGAACATCGCGGCCGGCGGTGTCCAGGGCGGTGGCGGCGACGGCGCCCCGGTGGCCGACGTCGTCCTCGACAAGGTGGCCGTGGCCAAGGGCTGACCCGCCGGGAGCCGGTCGGGCGCCGCGTACCACGAAAGGGGACGCGGCGCCGCCGGAAATCACCCGGGCGGGGATGCGGACAGCACCGGCGCTGGTCGCCTATGTTGCTGTTGTATAGGGTGCCCTGACCGTCGGCCGTCACCCTCGGCGCAACAACGGACGGCTCGGACGGCGGACCTGCATCGGTCCGCCGCACATCAACTGTGGACGACGCACGCGCCCCGCACCCGCGGGCCCGCGGCGTCATGTGGAGGAGGCGCTGTGAGCAGCGACCCGTGGGGCCGTGTCGACGAGCAGGGGACCGTGTACGTCAGGACCGCGGACGGCGAACGCGCCGTCGGCTCCTGGCAGGCCGGTTCCCCGGAGGAGGCCCTCGCCTACTTCGAGCGGAAGTACCAGGGCCTGGAGGCCGAGATCGGCCTGCTGGAGCACCGCGTCCGCAAGACCGACCTGGCCGCGAAGGAGGCGCAGGTGGCCCTCGACCACCTGCGCGCACAGGTGGTCGAGGCGCACGCGGTGGGGGACCTGGACGCGCTGGCCAAGCGGCTCGACACGCTGGCCGGTGAGATCGAGACCCGGCAGACCGAGCGCCGGGCCGCCCGGGCCAAGGCCCAGGACGAGACCCGCGCCGCCAAGGAGGCCCTGGTCGCCGAGGCCGAGCAGCTGGCCGAGTCCACCCAGTGGCGCGAGGCCGGCGACCGGCTGCGGGCCCTGGTGGACAGCTGGAAGGCGCTGCCGCGGCTGGACCGCAAGAGCGACGACGAGCTGTGGCACCGGTTCTCGCACGCCCGCTCGGTCTTCTCCAAGCACCGCAAGGCGCACTTCGCCGCGCTGGACGTGGAGCGGGACCAGGCGCGCGCGGTGAAGGAGAAGCTGGTCGCCGAGGCGGAGGCGCTGTCCGGCTCCACCGAGTGGGGCGCGACCGCCGCCGCGTACCGCGACCTGATGACCCAGTGGAAGGCCGCCGGCCGCGCCCAGCGCGACGCGGAGGAGGAGCTGTGGGCCCGCTTCCGGGGCGCGCAGGACGTCTTCTTCCAGGCCCGCTCCGCGACCTTCAGCGAGCGCGACGCCGAGCAGGGTGAGAACCAGCAGCTCAAGGAGGCCCTGCTGGTCGAGGCCGAGGCGATCCTGCCGATCACCGACCTCAAGGCCGCCAAGGCCGCGCTGCGCGACATCAACGAGCGCTGGGAGGCCATCGGCCACGTGCCGCGCGACGCCCGGCCGAAGCTGGACGCCCGGCTGAACACCGTCGAGCGGGCGATCCGCGAGGCGGAGGACGCCGAGTGGCAGCGCTCCAACCCGGAGGCCAAGGCCCGTGCGGCCGGCATGACCGGGCTGCTCCAGCAGGCCGTGGACAAGCTCCAGGCCGACCTGGACAAGGCCCGGGCGGCCGGCAACGCGAGCCGGGTCGCCAAGCTGGAGGCCGAGCTGGCGGGCCGTCAGGCCCTGCTGGACCAGGCGCTGAAGAGCCTCCAGGAGTTCAGCGGCTGATCCCCGCGCCACGCCGCGAGGGCCCCCTCGGTGCCGAGCCGAGGGGGCCCTCGCACGTCCGGGCCCGCCCGGGCCGAGCTCAGACCGTGGTGGTCGGCCCGGTGGCGCCGGACTCGCGCTGCAGCTCGTCCAGGTCCAGGGTCTGGTTCGGCGCGGGCGGGGTGGCCGCCACCTGGGCGCCGAAGTCCTTGAAGTCCAGCCGCCCGGACTCCTCCCCGGCGACCTTCTCCAGCCGGACGGGGTACGGGCGGCCCTCCACCGACACGTAGAGCGTGCCCGGCAGGCCGTCCTGGGTGGTGATCACCGAGATCACCTGGGCGCCCTCCACCGTGGTCCGGGTGCCCGCGCTGAGCGGTCCGTTCCTGGTGCCGACCAGGTCGATGATCGCGTTCAGGTCGCAGAGCGAGCCGACCTCCGCGAAGTCGGCGTTGTCGACCGTGGTCCTGAGGTACTTGTCACCGATCAGCTGGGCGATCGCCGGGCCGGCGTTCGCGTCCAGGAACGCCGCGTCGGGCTTGATCCACAGCTGCTGGCCGACCTTCACCAGCCGGAAGCCGCCCTGCCCGGCCATGCTCATGGTGCCGGCGCAGTTGGCGTCCGCGTCCATCGCCAGGTCGATGGTGATCCCCTCGCCGGCCGAGTCCACCTCGCCGGTGACCCGTACGCTGCGGCCGTCCTTGAGCGCCTGCGCCGAGCGCTCGACGATCTCGCGCGGTTCGAGCGTCTCGACGCCGTTCGGGGAGGCCGGCGCGGCGCTGGCACCTGCCGGGGCGGATCCGGAAGGGGCCGCGGTGGCCGGCGCGGAGCCGCCGGATCCGGAGCCGCTCCCGCCGCTCGCGCACCCGCCGGCGGCCGCCGTCAGCCCGGCTCCCACCAGCACCGCCACGACCATCTGCCTGCCACCCATGGCGGCCTCCGCGAGTCGACACATCAGCACCGCATCGGACGGTGACATTCTGTGCCGCCCGCGCGGGCCCCGCATCCGCAGCCGGCGGGGCCCACCGGGCCGGCGGCCTACTTCCGGGCCGAGGTCACCCGGTAGACGTCGTAGACGCCCTCGACCCCGCGGACGGCCTTCAGCACGTGCCCGAGGTGCTTGGGGTCACCCATCTCGAAGGTGAAGCGGCTCATCGCCACCCGGTCCCGGGAGGTCTGCACCGCCGCCGAGAGGATGTTGACGTGCTGGTCCGAGAGCACCCGGGTGACGTCCGAGAGCAGCCGGGAGCGGTCCAGCGCCTCCACCTGGATGGCCACCAGGAAGACCGAGGACTGGGTCGCGGCCCACTCGACCTCGATCATCCGCTCCGGCTGCTGGGTCAGGGACTCCACGTTGACGCAGTCCGCGCGGTGCACCGAGACCCCGTTGCCCCGGGTGATGAACCCGACGATCGGGTCGCCCGGTACCGGCGTGCAGCAGCGCGAGAGCTTGACCCAGACGTCCTCGACACCCTTGACGATCACGCCCGGGTCGCCCTTGGCCCGGCGGCGCACGGCCCGGCTCTGGTGGGTCGGGGTGGCCGTCTCGGCCAGGTCCTCGACCGCGCCCTCCTCGCCGCCGAGCGCCTGCATCAGCTTCTGCACGATGGACTGGGCCGTGACGTGGCCCTCGCCGATCGCCGCGTACAGCGAGGAGATGTCGGGGTAGCGCATCTCGTGCGCCAGGGTGACCAGTGAGTCGCCGGTCAGGATGCGCTGGATCGGCAGGCCCTGCTTGCGCATCGCCCGGGCGATCGCCTCCTTGCCCTGCTCGATCGCCTCCTCGCGGCGCTCCTTGGAGAACCAGGCACGGATCTTGTTCCGGGCCCGCGGGGACTTGACGAAGGTCAGCCAGTCCCGGGACGGGCCGGCGTTCTCCGCCTTGGAGGTGAAGACCTCGACGGTGTCGCCGTTCTCCAGGGTGGATTCCAGCGGCACCAGCCGGCCGTTGACCCGCGCCCCTATGCAGCGGTAGCCGACCTCGGTGTGCACCGCGAAGGCGAAGTCCACCGGGGTGGAGCTGGCCGGCAGCGCTATCACGTCGCCCTTGGGCGTGAAGACGAAGACCTCGTTGTTGGAGAGGTCGAAGCGCAGCGACTCCAGGAACTCGCTCGGGTCCTCGGTCTCCTTCTGCCAGTCCAGCAGCTGGCGCAGCCAGGCCATCTCGTTGACGGCGTCGGCCTTGTCCTGCTTGCGCTCCTGGCGGGGGGTGTCGGTGCGGACCTTGGAGGTGCCGGCCACCGCGCGCTGCTTGTACTTCCAGTGCGCCGCGATGCCGTACTCGGCCCGGCGGTGCATGTCGAAGGTGCGGATCTGCAGCTCGACCGGCTTGCCGCCGGGGCCGATCACCGTGGTGTGCAGCGACTGGTACATGTTGAACTTGGGCATCGCGATGTAGTCCTTGAACCGGCCGGGGACCGGATTCCATCGCGCGTGGATCGTGCCCAGCGCCGCGTAGCAGTCGCGGACGGTGTCGACCAGGACCCGGATGCCCACCAGGTCGTAGATCTCCGCGAAGTCGCGGCCGCGCACGATCATCTTCTGGTAGACCGAGTAGTAGTGCTTCGGCCGACCGGTCACCGAGGCGGTGATCCGGGCGCCGCGCAGGTCGCCCTGGACCTGGTCGATCACGGTCGCCAAGTACTCGTCGCGCTTGGGCGCGCGCTCGGCCACCAGGCGGACGATCTCGTCGTACATCTTGGGGTAGAGGATCGCGAAGGCGAGGTCCTCCAGCTCCCACTTGATGGTGTTCATCCCCAGCCGGTGCGCCAGCGGGGCGTAGATCTCCAGCGTCTCGCGGGCCTTCTTCTCCTGCTTCTCCCGCTTGAGGTACCGCATGGTGCGCATGTTGTGCAGCCGGTCGGCCAGCTTGATCACCAGGACCCGCGGGTCCTTGGCCATCGCGACGACCATCTTGCGGACGGTCTCGGCCTGCGCGGCCTCGCCGAACTTCACCCGGTCCAGCTTGGTGACGCCGTCGACCAGCAGGGCGACCGAGTCGCCGAAGTCGCGGCGCAGCGTCTCCAGGCCGTAGTCGGTGTCCTCGACGGTGTCGTGCAGCAGCCCGGCCATCAGGGTCGGGGCGTCCATGCCCAGCTCGGCCAGGATGGTGGCGACGGCCAGCGGGTGGGTGATGTACGGGTCGCCGCTCTTGCGCTTCTGGCCGCGGTGCCACTTCTCGGCGACCGCGTAGGCGTTCTCGATGTCCTTGAGCAGCGCCGGGTCGGCCTTCGGGTCCTGCGCCCGGATGGTGCGGAACAGCGGCTCCAGCACCGGGTTGACCGTGGAGCTGCGCTGGCCGCCGAGGCGGGCCAGGCGGGCGCGCATACCGCCGGAGGACGGCCGGGGCGCGGCGGGCGGCCCGGGGCGGACCGGGGCCGTACCGGAGGGCGCGGGCCGGGTCTGGTCAGCCGTGGGCACAACCTCGTCGGGCAAGGACACTCCTCGGGGGCGCGGGGCCTGCCCCTCGCACAAGTGGGCAGGGGTGAACCTTCATGGTACCGAGAGTGCAGGCCGGGCGTTCCGCCGCCCGGCCGGGAATGCCCGAGGGGGGCGCACGGCTCTCGCCGTGCGCCCCCTCGGAAGCAGGATTCAGACCGTGACCAGCGTCTCCAGCGGAGCGCCGCCGAGGTGCGGCAGCAGCCGCTCCCGGCCGGGCAGGAAGCCCAGCTCCATCAGCACCACCACGCCCACCAGCTGCACGCCGGCCTGGCGGACCAGGTCCACCGAGGCACCGATGGTGCCACCGGTGGCCAGCACGTCGTCCACCACCAGGACCTTCTCGCCCGGGGCGAAGGCGTCGCACTGCACCTCGAGGGTGGCCGAGCCGTACTCCAGGTCGTAGGACTTCCGGAAGACCTCGCCGGGCAGCTTGCCCGCCTTGCGGATCGGCACGAAGCCGAGACCGGCCGCGAAGGCCGCCGGGGCGGCCAGCACGAACCCCCGCGCCTCCAGACCGACCACCTTGGTCGCACCGAGCGCCTTCGCCCGGTCGGCCAGCGCCTGGGTGAGGGCCGCGAAGGCCTCGGCGTCGGCCAGCAGCGGCGCGATGTCCTTGAACAGCACGCCGGGCTTCGGGTAGTCCGGTACGTCCCGGATCCGGCTGTTGAGCAGCTCGGCCAGGACGGGGTCAGGGGAGGTCACGGGGGTCCTTACGGAGTACGGGCTCAGTGCTTGCCGGAGGGGCGGCCCTTGCCGCGGGCCCGGCCCACCGGCTGGTTGCGCTGACCAACCATACCCGCCGCCGGCTCGGAGCCGTCCTCGCCGCTCCCGTCGGCGGCCGGCTCGGCCGCCTGCTCGTCGGCCGCCTTGGCGTCCGCGGCACGGCGGGCGGCGACCCGCTTGGCCAGGTCCTTCATCTCCGGCGTCAGCTCCTTGAGCTGCGCGAGCAGCGGGGTGGCGACGCAGATGGAGGAGTACGCACCGGCCGCGAGACCGATGAACAGGGCCAGCGAGATGTCGTTCAGGGTGCCGGCACCGAGGATGCCGCCGCCGATGAACAGCAGCGCGGCGACCGGGAGCAGCGCGACCACGGTGGTGTTGATCGACCGCACCAGGGTCTGGTTGAGGCCGAGGTTGGCGGCCTCGCTGTAGGTGCGCTTGTTCTGCTTGGTGATGCCCTTGGTGTTCTCCTTCACCGTGTCGAAGACGACGACGGTGTCGTAGAGCGAGTAACCGAGGATGGTGAGGAAGCCGATCACGGTGCCCGGGGTGACCTCGAAGCCCACCAGGGCGTACACCCCGATGGTGATCAGGAGGTCGTGGACCAGGGCGACCAGGGCCGCCACCGCCATTCGCCACTCGAAGGCGACGGCCAGGTAGATGGTGACCAGCACCATGAAGATCACCAGGCCGAGCAGCGCCTTCTGGGAGATCTCGTGGCCCCAGCTGGGGCCGATCACCTGGGCGTTGACCTCGTTGGCCGGGATCGACAGCTCCTTGGAGAGCTGCTCGGTGAAGGTGGTGGCGTCCACCTGGGAGGCGGAGCTGACCTGGATCCGGATGTCGCCCTTGTCGGTCGACTGCACCAGGGCGGTCGAGTCGTGGGTGATCTTGTTGGCGACGTCCTGGGCCTGCGAGACCGACAGACCGGGCTTGTTGACGGTGTAGACCGAGCCGCCCTTGAACTCGATGCCCAGGTGCAGGCCCATGGCCAGGCCGATGGCCGCGACCAGGACGATCACGCCGGAGATCGAGTACCAGAGCTTGCGGCGGCCGACGAAATCGAAGCTGATCTCGCCCTGGTAGAGGCGGTGGCCGATGTTGCCGAAGCGCGACATGGCGTCAGGCCTCCTTGGGGGCGCTGGTAGCGGAGCCACGGCGGCGGCTGCTCCGGATCGGCGGGCGCGCGCCCAGCCGCTTCGGGTCCAGGCCGGACCACTTGTGGCCGCTGGAGAAGAACTTGGTGCGGGCCAGCAGGGTGATCAGCGGCTTGGTGAACAGGAAGATCACCACGACGTCGAGCAGGGTGGTCAGACCCAGGGTGAAGGCGAAGCCCTGGACCTTGCCGACCGACACCAGGTACAGCACGGCGGCACACAGGAAGGACACGAAGTCCGAGACCAGGATGGTGCGCCGGGCCCGCGGCCAGGCGCGCTGCACGGCCGGGCGCAGCGGGGCGCCGTCGCGGACCTCGTCGCGGATCCGCTCGAAGTAGACGATGAAGGAGTCCGCGGTGATACCGATCGCGACGATCGCACCGCAGACCGCCGGCAGGTTGAGCGCGAAGCCGATGGTGGCGCCGAGCAGCGACATGATCGCGTAGGTGAGCGCGGCGGAGACCAGCAGACCACCGATCGAGACCAGGCCGAGGCCGCGGTAGTAGACCAGCGAGTAGATGACCACCAGGACCATGCCGATCAGACCGGCGATCAGGCCGGCCTTCAGCTGCTCACCGCCGAGCTGCGGGGAGACCGTGGTGACGTCGCTCTTGGTGAAGTCGAGCGGCAGGGCGCCGAAGCTCAGCACGTTGGCGAGGCCCTTGGCCTCCTCCTGGCCGAAGTTGCCGGAGATGACCGCGTTGCCGCCGGTGATCGACTGGCTGACGTAGGGGTGCGAGACCACCTGGCCGTCCAGCACGATGGCGAACTGGTTCGCCGGGGACTGCTGGGTGGCGAGCTGCCCGGTGACGGCGGCGAAGGCCTTCGAGCCGGCGTCGGTGAAGGACAGCTGGACCTGCCAGCCGGCCGCCTGCTGGGTGTCGAAGCCCGCGGAGGCCTTGGCCACGTCGCCGCCGTTCAGCGCGACCGGGCCGAGGATGAACTTGTTCCAGCTCTGCTGACCCTTGACGCCGGTGTCCTCCTGCTTGAGCGAGCAGGCGACGGTCGGCTTGGTCGGGTCGGTCTGGAGGTCCTTGCGCTGCTTGGGGTCCGAGCAGTCCAGCGCGGTGAACTGCGCCTGCAGCGCCGCGATGGCCGGGTCGGCGGCCGGAGCCGGGGCGGTGCCCGGGTCGACCGGCGCGCTCGGGGAGGCGGCCGCGGCCGGCGAGGCGGCGCCCGACGCGGTCGGGTCGGCCTGCAGGGCGCCGCTGACGGCGCGGCCGGCCTTGCTGGCGCTGGCCGAGGCACTGGCGCTGGTGCTCGGCTTGGTGGCGGCGGCACCGGTGGCCGAGCCGCTCGGGGCCGGGCTCGGCGAGGCGCTGCCGGTGGCCGAGGCGCTCGGCGAGGCCGAGGGGTCGGCGACCGGCTGGCCGCTGGGCGCGTAGGTCAGCACGGGGCGGAAGTAGAGCTTCGCGGTGTCGCCGACCTGCTTGATCGCGGTCTGCTGGTCACCACCGTCCGGGATGTTGACGATGATGTTCTTGTCGCCCTGGGTCTGCACCTCCGCCTCGGAGACACCCATGCCGTTGACGCGCTGCTGAATGATGCCGACCGCGATGTCCATGGCGGACTTGTTGATCGCGGCGGGATCCTTCGACGTAGCGGTCAGCGTGATGCTGGTGCCACCGGCGAGGTCGATTCCGAGACGAGGGGTCTTGTGACCCGTCCCGAACATGAGGGCGACCAGTCCGACGGTCGCCACCAGGATGAGGGCCAGCGCCCGTCCCGGGTAACCGTCGCGCGGACGCGACTTTGGTGTTGCCACCTTGCTCGTTTCTCCCTGTCCATGCCGCCGCGGGCGCGGCCGCCCCGGTCCGGCTTGTGGCGGGACGGGGGACACCGGCGCGGGACGGCCGTGAGGTCCTGTTGGCTAGCGGCGGGCTGCCGCTCGATCGGGCACGCCCGACCGTACTACTTGCTCTCGGGGGCCTCACCGTCGGCGCTGCCGTTGCCCGACTTGTCCTTGTCCAGGCTGAGCGGCCTGTCCTCGACGGCCGGCTCGTCGGCGTCGGCCGCGGACTCGACGAGCTCCTCGGCGTCGTCCTCGGCCGGGCGGCCGTTGATGATCGCGTCGTACTCCAGCGGGTCCAGCACGGCCGCGACGGCGCCCTTGGTGAAGTGGGTGACCACACCCGGCGCGATCTCCAGCTCGACGGTCTCCTCGTTGACCGACTTCACCAGCGCGTAGAGGCCGCCGATGGTCCGCACGCCCGCGCCCGGCTCAAGAGCCTGCTGCATGGACTGCTGCTGCGACTGGCGCTTCTTCTGCGAACGGAACAGCAGGAAGATCGCCACGAGCGGGAGGAGGAGGATGATCAGGTTCACAGCCAGGGTCCTTAACAGGCCACCTGCCGAGGCAGCCCATGGTATGCGTCGGCCCATCGGGCGAGAGGGGCGGTCCGGCGGAGTCTAGGCGACCCGCTCTGATCGGACAACGCCAAGCATCGCATCATGCCGCCGAAAGTGGCGACCCTCCGCCTGCACGGATTCCGTCCGGTTCGCTCACGCCCCGATCGCGGCGCCCCCTCAGCCCGAGCTCTTCCCGTCCCACAGCCCGGGCGGCGCGGGGGCCGCCGGCCGCGGCTGCTGGAGCGGCGGGGTCAGACCCAGATGCTGCCAGGCCGCGGCGGTGGCGACCCGGCCGCGGGGGGTGCGGGCGAGCAGCCCTTCACGGACCAGGAAGGGCTCGGCCACCTCCTCGACCGTCTCGGCCTCCTCCCCCACCGCGACCGCGAGGGTGGACAGGCCGACCGGGCCGCCGCCGAACAGCCGCAGCAGCGCGTCCAGCACCGCCCGGTCCAGCCGGTCGAGCCCCCGGGCGTCCACCTCGTAGACCTCCAGGGCCCGGCCGGCGATCTCCCGGGTGACCACGCCGTCATGCCTGACCTGCGCGAAGTCCCGGACCCGGCGCAGCAGCCGGTTGGCGATCCGGGGCGTGCCCCGGGAGCGGCCGGCGATCTCGGCGGCCCCGGCCGGGTCGATCTCCACGTCCAGCAGGGCGGCCGAGCGGTGCACCACCCGCTCCAGCTCGGTCGGGGTGTAGAACTCCATGTGCCCGGTGAAGCCGAAGCGGTCGCGCAGCGGCGGCGGCAGCAGGCCGGCCCGGGTGGTGGCGCCGACCAGGGTGAACGGCGGCAACTCCAGCGGGATCGCGGTGGCGCCCGGGCCCTTGCCGATGATCACGTCGACCCGGAAGTCCTCCATCGCCAGGTAGAGCATCTCCTCGGCGGGCCGGGACATCCGGTGGATCTCGTCCAGGAAGAGCACCTCGCCCTCGGTGAGCGAGGAGAGGATCGCCGCGAGGTCGCCGGCGTGCTGGATGGCCGGCCCCGAGGTGATCCGGATCGGGGCGTTCAGCTCGGCCGCGATGATCATCGACAGGGTGGTCTTGCCGAGCCCGGGCGGGCCGGAGAGCAGCACGTGGTCCGGGGCGCTGCCGCGCCGGCGGGCCGCCTGGAGCACCAGCGAGAGCTGCTCGCGCACCCGCTCCTGGCCGATGAACTCGTCCAGCGCCTTGGGGCGCAGCGCCGCCTCGACCGCCTGGTCCTCGCCGTCGGCGGCCGCCCGCACCAGCCGGTCGGCGGCCAGGCGGTCGGCGGGATCGGGGTCGTACGGGCTCATCGGGGCGGGCTCCAATGTCGACAAGGGGACAGGTCGTCAGATGGCTGAGGCGACGGGACGGGGTGTCAGCGGGTGCGGTTCAGCCCGCGCAGGGCGGCCTTCAGCAGGACCCCGACGTCCGGCACGGCCTGCGCCTCGGCCTCCGGGGCGACGGCGGCGACCGCCTCGTCGGCCTCGCGCGGGGCGTAGCCGAGGCCCACCAGCGCGGCGTGCAGCTGCTCGTGCCACGGCGCGGGGCCGGCGGCGATCGGCTTCTGGGCCGGCACGCTGCCGTGCGGGGCGCCCAGCTTGTCCTTGTACTCCAGCAGCAGCTTGGCCGCCTTGGCCTTGCCGATACCGGGCACCGCGATCAGCGCCCGCTCGTCGCCGCCGGCGATCGCCGCGCGCAGCGCGTCCGGGCTGTGCACCCCGAGCATGGCCTGGGCCAGCCGGGGGCCGACGCCCGGGGCGGCCTGGAGGATCTCGAAGGTGGCCCGCTCGTCGTCGTCCGCGAAGCCGTACAGGGTGAGCGAGTCCTCCCTGACGACCAGTGAGGTGGCCAGCCGGACGCTCTCGCCGAGCCGCAGGCCGGCCAGCGTGGCCGGGGTGCACTGGACGGCCATCCCGACCCCGCCGACCTCGACGACGGCGACGGTGGCGGCGACGGCCGCGACCGGGCCCTGGACGAAGGCGATCATCGGCGGTACTCCTGACGGGCGGCGGGGCGGGCGGTACGGGGGGCGGCGGCCCGGGCCGCGGGGGCGGCCGCGGCGGCCTGGGCGATCGCGGCGGTGAGCCGGTTGGTCGCGCCGCCGCGCCAGATGTGACAGATGGCCAGCGCCAGCGCGTCGGCGGCGTCGGCGGGTTTCGGCGGGGCGTCCAGCCGCAGCAGCCGGGTGACCATCGCGGTGACCTGGGCCTTGTCCGCCCGTCCGGAGCCGGTGACGGCGGCCTTGACCTCGCTCGGGGTGTGCAGGGTGACCGGGATGCCGCGCCGGGTGGCGCAGAGCATCGCGACCGCGCTGGCCTGCGCGGTGCCCATCACCGTCCGGACGTTGTGCTGGGCGAAGACCCGCTCGACCGCCACCAGATCGGGCCGGTGCTCGTCCAGCCACTGCTCGATGCCCTGCTCGACCAGCAGCAGCCGCGGCCCGATCTCGGCCTCCGCGGGCGTGCGCACGACCCCGACCCCGACCATGGTCAGCGGCCGGCCGGGCGCACCGTCCACCACACCGACGCCGCACCTGGTCAGCCCAGGGTCCACACCCAGCACCCGCACCGCAAGCCCCGCCTCTCGTCCGACTCGGGAAGGCTACCGGTCGCCTCCGACAGCCGGACCGACGACACCGGCCCGGCGGTCCGAGCGGACCACCGGGCCGGTGTGCGGGAGGCGCCTACTCGGCGTCGAGCTGGGCCCCGACCTCGTCGCTGATGTCGAAGTTGGCGAAGACGTTCTGCACGTCGTCGCTGTCCTCGAGGGCGTCGATCAGCTTGAAGATCTTGCGGGCGCCGTCGGCGTCCAGCTCGACCTGCATGCTGGGCACGAAGTTGGCGTCGGCCGAGTCGTAGTCGATCCCGGCGTCCACCAGCGCGGTGCGCACGCCGACCATGTCGGTGGCCTCGGAGATCACCTCGAAGGTGTCGCCGAGGTCGTTGACCTCCTCGGCGCCGGCGTCCAGGACGACCTCGAAGACCTTGTCCTCGTCCACGCCGTCCGTCTTCGGGACGATGATGACGCCCTTGCGGTTGAACAGGTAGGACACCGAGCCCGGGTCGGCCATGTTGCCGCCGTTGCGGGTCATCGCGACCCGGACGTCGGAGGCGGCGCGGTTGCGGTTGTCGGTGAGGCACTCGATGAGCACCGCGACGCCGTTCGGGCCGTAGCCCTCGTACATGATCGTCGAGTAGTCGGCCCCGCCGGCCTCGGCGCCCGAGCCGCGCTTGACGGCCCGGTTGATGTTGTCGATCGGGACGGAGCTCTTCTTCGCCTTCTGGATGGCGTCGTACAGCGTCGGGTTGCCCGCCGGGTCGCCGCCGCCGGTGCGGGCCGCCACCTCGATGTTCTTGATCATCTTGGCGAAGAGCTTGCCGCGCTTGGCGTCGATCACGGCCTTCTTGTGCTTGGTGGTAGCCCACTTAGAGTGGCCGGACATCGCCAGCTCCTTTACGTCGCCAGATGGAAATGAACAGAGGAGATCTTACCGGTGTCGTCACCGGCACCTCGCACACGGTCAGCGCGAGCCTTCGAGGGCGCTCTCGACCATGGTGACGAAGTAGGCGTGCACCCGGTGATCACCGGTCAGCTCGGGGTGGAACGAGGTGGCCAGCAGGTTGCCCTGGCGGACCGCGACGATCCGGCTGTCGGGGCCGTCGGCGGCCGGCACCTCGGCCAGCACCTGGACGCCCTCGCCCACCGACTCCACCCACGGGGCGCGGATGAACACGCCGTTGACGGGCTCACCCGCCAGGCCCTGGAACGGGATCGCGGACTCGAAGGACTCGTTCTGCCGGCCGAAGGCGTTGCGCCGCACCGTCATGTCGATGCCGCCGACGGTCTCCTGGTCGTCCCGGCCGTCCAGGATCTTGTCCGCCAGCATGATCATGCCCGCGCAGGTGCCGTAGACCGGCATCCCCGCGGCCACCCGCTCGCGCAGCGGGTCCATCACGCCGAACAGGATCGCCAGCTTGGACATGGTCGTGGACTCGCCGCCGGGGATCACCAGCGCGTCGACCTCGGCCAGCTCCTCGGCCCGGCGCACCGGGCGGGCGAGGGCATCGGCGGCGGCGAGCGCGATCAGGTGCTCGCGGACGTCGCCCTGCAGGGCGAGGACGCCGATCACCGGGTTGTTGGAGGACACGGTTGTTACCCCTTGGGATTTCGGTCTGGGTACGTGGCGCGGCCCGCCGCGCAGTGGAGCCGCGGCGGGCCGACGAGCATGCTGCGGGAGTGGTTACCAGCCGCGGTTGGCGTAGCGCTCGGTCTCCGGCAGGGTGTCGCAGTTGATGCCGACCATGGCCTCGCCCAGGTTGCGGGAGGCGTCCGCGATGATCTTCGGGTCGTCGTAGAAGGTGGTGGCCTTGACGATCGCGGCGGCGCGCTTGGCCGGGTCACCCGACTTGAAGATGCCGGAGCCGACGAAGACGCCCTCGGCGCCCAGCTGGCGCATCAGCGCGGCGTCGGCCGGGGTGGCCACGCCACCGGCGGAGAACAGCACCACCGGGAGCTTGCCGAGCTCGGCGACCTCCTTGACCAGCTCGTACGGGGCGCGGAGCTCCTTGGCGGCGGCGTACAGCTCGTTGTTGTCGAAGCCACGCAGCTTGGCGATCTCGTTCTTGATCTGGCGCAGGTGGCGGACCGCCTCGACCACGTTGCCGGTGCCGGCCTCGCCCTTGGAGCGGATCATGGCCGCGCCCTCGGCGATCCGGCGCAGCGCCTCGCCCAGGTTGGTGGCGCCGCAGACGAACGGCGTGGTGAAGGCGAACTTGTCGGAGTGGTTGACCTCGTCGGCCGGGGTCAGCACCTCGGACTCGTCGATGTAGTCGACACCCAGCGACTGGAGGACCTGGGCCTCGACGAAGTGGCCGATCCGGGACTTCGCCATGACCGGGATGGAGACCGCGGCGATGATCTCCTCGATCATGTTCGGGTCGGACATCCGGGCCACGCCGCCGTCCTTGCGGATGTCCGCGGGGACCCGCTCCAGGGCCATGACGGCCACCGCACCGGCGTCCTCGGCGATCTTCGCCTGCTCGGCGTTGACCACGTCCATGATCACACCGCCCTTGAGCTGCTCGGCCATGCCGCGCTTGACGCGGGCGGTGCCGATCTGCGGCTGGTCTGCGGTGATGGGGGTGGTGGACACGTGAGACCTCACTCGAAGATGAACCAGTGCTATCGCCCTATCGTAGGCCCGAAGAGGCCGTGACCCATGCGCCATCCAGTCCATCGCCACGTTCGGCATACGACAAACAGGCTGGATCCGGCGGCGCTCCCTACGCGGGAGCGCCCTCCGGAGTCAGGGCCACCGGCGGCTCGTCGTCCATCTCGAAGGCCAGTGGGAAGGGCGCCCGGCCCGCCAGCCGGAAGTAGCGAACCAGCCGGTGCTCGCGTACCGCTCGGGCCGCCCGGACCGCGTCGTTGTGGAACCGCCGTGCCATCGGCACCCGGCGGACCGCCGCCGTCAGGTCCTTCACCGCCTCCGCGCCGCCGGGCGCCGCCAGCAGCGCGCGCACCTGCTCGGGCTCCGCGAGGACCGCCCGCAGCGCCAGGCTCAGCTCGCTCTCGGCCACCTCGCGGTGCTCGTCCTCGCTCTGCCGGGCCGCGTGCGAGGCCTCGTAGAGCAGGATCGAGGCCGCCGGGTCCAGCAGCGAGGAGGTGGCCAGCTCCATCGCCACCGCGGCCCGCCGGACCAGCTGGGCGTCCAGCGAGGCCTTCGCCGCGTCGATCCGCGCGTGCAGCCGGTCCAGGCGCCCCGCCGTCCAGCTCAGGTAGACGGCGAACAGCACGACCGCCGCGGCGGCCCAGATCCAGGTAGTCACGGGGCGTTACGCTACCCCGCCGCCGAAACCGACTTCCGGTAGGTCCGCCGGTCCAGCTCCACCACATCGACCGCCAGGTGCAGTTCGACGCCCTCGGCGGGCACCGCGTGCCGCTCCAGCAGGGCCAGCAGCGCCTCGGACAGCGCGCCGCGCCGCTCCACCGTGCGGCCGTCCAGGAAGATCCGGATCTCCAGCAGCAGGACGTCGCGGGCCGGGTCGCCGTCCCCCACGTAGCTCTCCTCGACCCGGCGGAAGCGGGTCTTGCACGCCGACAGGTCGCCACCGATCGTCTCGACCACCAGCGGGTGCAGCTCGGCCGCGAAGGCCCGCCGGTCGAGGTGCACCCGGTCGGAGTGGTCGACGGTGATCTGCGGCACGGGAGCCCTCCTCTCAGTCCCGGCCCAGGCCGAAACGCTCGCGCCACCCGGTGCGCTCGTCCTCGGCGACCGGCGGCATCCCGTCCGTCACCGTCTCGTAGACCGAGAGGATCTCCGCCCCGACGGTGTCCCAGTCGAACCGCCGCACGTGCCGCGCCGCCGCCTCGCGCAGCTCCGCCAGGCGCTGCGGATTGCCCAGCAGCTTCACCGCCGCCCCGGCCAGCGCCTCGGCGTCCTCCACCGGGAACAGCTCGCCGGCCCCGCCGCCGTCCAGCACCTGCCGGAACGCGTCCAGATCGCTGGCCAGCACCGGAGCACCGGCCGACATCGCCTCGACCAGGATGATCCCGAAGCTCTCCCCGCCGGTGTTGGGCGCCACGTACAGGTCCACGCTGCGCAGCAGCCGGGCCTTGTCCGCGTCGGTCACCATGCCGAGGAACTCGACCTGCGCCCGCACCTCGGGGGCCAGGCCCGCCACGGCCTCCTCCTCGTCGCCCTTGCCGGCCACCAGCAGCCGCACACCGGGCCGCTCGGCGAGGATCTTCGGCAGCGCCGCCAGCAGCGTGGGCAGCCCCTTGCGCGGCTCGTTGATCCGGCCGATGAAGCCGATGGTGCCCGCCCCGCCGTCCACCGCCGTGCCCTGCCAGCGCGGATCCGGCTCGGCGTCGGCGAAGAACCGCACGTCCACCCCGTTCGGGATGACCACCGCGTCACCGCCCAGGTGCTCCACCAAGGTCCGCCGGGCGTACTCGCTGACCGCGATCCGGGCGCTCATCTTCTCCAGGCCCGGCTGGAGGATCGGCGAAGCCGCGATCATGGCCCGGGAGCGCGGGTTGGAGGTGTGGAAGGTCCCGACCATCGGACCGGACGCCGACCAGGCGGCCAGCATCGACAGGCTCGGCGAGTTCGGCTCGTGCACGTGCAGGATGTCGAACCGCCCGTCGTGCAGCCACCGCCGCACCCGGGCCGCCGACAGGATCCCGAAGCTCAACCGGGCCACCGAGCCGTTGTACGGCACCGCCACCGCCCGCCCGGCCGACACCACGTACGGCGGCAGCGCCTCGTCGTCCTCCGCCGGCGCCAGCACCGAGACCCGGTGCCCGAGCCCGATCAGGTGCTCGGCCAGGTCGCGGATGTGGAACTGCACCCCGCCGGGCACGTCCCAGTCGTACGGGCAGACGATGCCGATCTTCACTGGCTCCCCCTCACGGGCCGCGGACCGTCCAGATCCGCCAGCCACAGCTTCTGCAGCATGTGCCAGTCCGCCGAGTGCTCCCGGATCCCCTCGGCCCACACATCGGCCAGGGCCTGGACCATCACCCCCGTGCGCTCGCGCCGGTCGCCCTCGGCCGGCACCGCCACCTCCGGGTGGATCTCCGCCCGCAGCATCGGCCCGTCGAACCAGAGCGTCACCGGGAACAGCGCCGCGCCGGTCTGCTGGGCCAGCGCCGCCGGACCGGCCGGCATCCGGGTCGGCTCACCGAAGAAGTCCACCGGGATCCCGGCCGCCGAGAGGTCCCGGTCGCCCACCAGGCAGACCAGCCCGCCCGCGCGCAGCCGCCGGGCCAGCGTGCCGATCACCGACACCTCGCCGCCGGTCAGCGCCAGCACCTCCATGCCCAGACCCTCGCGGTACGCCACGAAGCGGTCGAACAGCGACTCCGGCTTCAACCGCTCGGCGACGGTGGTGAACGGATACCCGCCGGCCGACGCGATCCACGCCCCGGCGAGGTCCCAGTTGGCCATGTGCGGCAGCGCCAGCACGGCGCCGCGCCCGGCGGCCATCACCTCGTTCAGCGCCTCGATGTTCTTGACCGTGACGGCGTCCGCGATCCGCGCCAGGCTCCAGGCCGGCAGCCGGAAGGACTCCATCCAGTACCGCAGGTAGGAGCGCATCCCCGCCCGCGACAGCTCGCGCAACCGGGCCTGGTCCGCCTCCGGGTGCACCCGGGCCAGATTGGCCTCCAGCTGCCGCACGCCCTTGCCCTGCTTGCGCCAGACCGAGTCCGCGATCCGGTCGAACAGCCCGCGGGCCACCGGCTCGGGCAGCCGCTTCACCGCGGCCCAGCCCAGCGCGTAGGCCGAGTCCACCAGCCGGTCCTTCACTCCGCCCCCTCGGCACCGGCCAGCGCCGCGGCCGCCCGCTCCATCTCGATCGACTCCCGGCGCACCGTCAGGATCCGCTGCAGCATCGTCACCAGGCTGCCCACCGCCACCACCCACAGCGCGAACGGCAGCAGCCACTCCACGTACGGCAGGCCGAAGGTGTGCAGACCGGCCACACCCGCCGCGACCAGCGTGATCACCAGCCGCTCGGCCCGCTCCACCAGCCCCGACACGTCCACCGGGAAGCCGAGGCTCTCACCGCGCGCCTTGGTGTACGAGACCACCTGGCCACTGGCCAGGCAGAAGATCGCGACCACGCACAGCAGGTTGTTGTCGCCCGTCCCGGCGTACCACATCGCCAGGCCGCCGAAGATGGCCGCGTCCGCGACCCGGTCCAGCGTGGAGTCCAGGAACGCGCCCCACTTGCTGGAACGCCCCGCCTGGCGGGCCATGTTGCCGTCGACCAGGTCGGAGAAGATGAACAGGGTGATGGTGATGGTGCCCCAGAAGAACTCGCCCCGGGGGAAGAACACCAGCGCCCCCGCGACCGACCCGGCCGTACCGATCAGCGTCACCGCGTCCGGGCTCACGCCCCAGCGCAGCAGCAGGGCGGCGAACGGCGTCAGGACACGTGTGAAGAAGGCACGCGCGTATTTGTTGAGCATGGCCTTCCGGACCGCTCCGATTCTCGGGATTCCGCTCCGAGCCGCTACCGGCACCGGGCGACCGAGCGGATCGTCCCACCCGGCTGGACAATGGTATCCACGCTGCTCGCGCGCTCCGTCGCCCCACGCCCGCGAGCGGGCATTCAGGCCAACTGACCACCGCCCAGGGCAGTTCGGCACCTACGGGACGTGATCGACCCGTCCCCGACAGTAACGGACCAGCGGGGCGCACGGAGGTCTCAGCAGCCATGGCGGACCGCACAGTCACCCACAGCCCGGCCCCCACCGCCGACCGACCCGACCAGCTGCGCAACGTCGTACTGGTGGGCGCCAGCGGTGCCGGCAAGACCACCCTCGCCGAGTCGCTCGCCCTCACCGCCGGCGCCCTCACCAGGGCCGGGACCGTCCCCGACGGCACCACCGTCAGCGACCACGAGGAGATCGAGCACCACCAGCAGCGCTCCGTCCAGCTCTCGCTACTGCCGATCTCCTGGCAGGACACCAAGATCAACCTGCTCGACGCACCCGGCTACGTCGACTTCGCCGGCGAGCTGCGGGCCGGCCTGCGGGCCGCCGAGGCAGCCCTGTTCGTGATCTCCGCCACCGAACCCGTCGGCCCCGCCGTCCTCGCCCTGTGGCGCGAGTGCGCGGCCGCCGCCATGCCCCGGGCGGTGGTCCTCACCCACCTCAACGCCGCCCGGATCCGCCTCGACGAGACCCTCGACGAACTCCGCCGGACCCTCGCCGACGGCCGCACCGACACCCTCCTGCCCCTGCACCACTACACGCTCACCGACGGCCACCTCACCGGCTCCGTCGACCTGCTCACCGGCGCCCGCACCGGCCGACCCGACGAGACCGGCGACCTCACCGAGGAACGGGCCCGGCTGGCCGAAGCCATCGCCGGCGAGGACGACGAACTGCTGGGGCGCTACCTGGCCGGCGAGGAACTCGACACCGCGGCCCTCACCGCCGCGCTCCGCCGCGAACTGCGCCAGGACACCCTGCACCCCGTCCTCGCCACCGCCCCGCCGGCCGACCCCGGCGGCCCCGCCCCCGGCGCCACCGAACTGCTCGACCTGATCGCCGCCGCCTTCCCCTCCCCGCTCGACCGCGCCGACGACCTACCGCCCTGCGACACCGACGCACCGCTCGCCGCCCAGATCGTCCACACCGGCGAGGACCCGTACGTCGGCCGGCTCAGCCTCACCCGGATCTACGCCGGCACCCTGCGCCCGGACACCACCGCCCAGCTCCCCGGCCACCCCGACGAACGCGTCACCGCGCTCAGCTGCCCGTTCGGCCGCCAGCAGCGCCCCGTCCCGCACGCCGTCGCCGGCGACCTGGTCTGCCTCGCCAAACTCACCGCCGCCCGCACCGGCGACACCCTCACCACCGGGCCGGACACCCTGCCGCCCTGGCCGGTGCCCGAGGCGCTGCTCCCGGTCGCCGTCGAGGCGCACAGCAAGGCCGACGAGGACCGGCTCTCCCAGAGCCTGGCCAGGCTCGCCGCCCAGGACCCGGCCCTGCGCGTCGAACAGAACCCGGACACCCACCAACTCGTGCTCTGGTGCACCGGCGAGGCGCACCAGGCCGTCACCCTGGACCGGCTGCGCACCCGCTACGGCGTGCACGTCGACACCGTGCCCTACCGGGTCGCCCTGCGCGAGACCTTCGGCTCCCGCGCCGAGGGCCACGGCCGGCACGTCAAGCAGTCCGGCGGCCACGGCCAGTACGCGATCTGCGACCTCACCGTCGAGCCGCTGCCCGGCGGCGGCTTCGAGTTCGTCGACCACGTGGTCGGCGGCTCGGTGCCGCGCAACTTCATCCCCTCGGTGGAGAAGGGCGTCCGGGCCCAACTCGCCCACGGCGTCCTGTCCGGCTACCCGGTCACCGACATCCGGGTCACCCTCACCGACGGCAAGGCGCACTCGGTCGACTCCTCCGACGCCGCCTTCCAGACCGCCGCCGCGCTCGCCCTCAAGGAGGCCGCCGGGCACGCCAAGGTCCAGCTGCTCGAACCCGTGGACGAGGTCCAGGTGCTGCTGCCCGACGAGTACCAGGGCGCCGTGCTCAGCGACCTCTCCGCCCGGCGCGGCCACGTCCTGGGCACCGAGCCGGGCGGCCCCGGCCTCAGCCTGGTCCGCGCCGAGGTCCCCGAGATCGAACTCACCCACTACCCCGTCGACCTGCGCTCGCTCTCGCACGGCACCGGCAGCTTCTCGCGCAGCTACGTCCGGCACGCACCGATGCCGGGCGCCGTCGCGGCCCGCTACGAGCGCGCCTCCTGAGCACCCCCGGGGCCGCCCCGCCGCCTGCCCTCAGGAGTGCCCGCGCCGCGGCAGCGCACAGGCCGCCGTGCCACCCGGCAGCTGGTGCCGGTGGCGGGCCGTGAAGCGGTAGACCGCCGCCGCGAGCGGGCGCACCGGCGCCAGCGTGAGCACCGCGCCCAGGTACGCCCAGGCGCCCCCCGACCGCAGCAGCAGCCGGGCGGCCGCCTGCGCGCCCCCGTACACCGCGCCGGACGGCGTCACCCAGAGCACCTCCCGCTCGGCCCGCTCCGCCGTGACCTGGCCCCGGCCGCCGGCCCTGGCGTCCAGCCCCGGCAGGTCGGCGAACTGGAACGGCACCGCCGCCCAGCCCCCCGAGGACAGGCTCGCCCTCAGGTAGCGCTCCGCGAAGTTCACACAGGTGGTGCAGAAGCCGCAATCGCCGTCGAAGACCAGCACCGGGTCCCGTGAAATGTCCTCAGCCATGCCCCCGATCCTGCCGCATCGGAGCACCCGCCGAAGACAACCGATCACCCGAGGATCGAAGCGCGCCGCGAACGAGCAGCATCCTGACGGGATCGGCGGTGGCCGAGATGTGACTGCGGTTCAGACGATCATCCACGCGAGCAGGCGGCGGCACGGTAACCTGCCGCTGACAAGGGGAGGAGGGCCTGCCACAGTGAGCCAGCTCGACATGACCCCGGGTGCGCAGATACCCCGGACGGACGTCGGCAACCAGACCGCGGTCACCCAGGCGCTCTCCTCGGCCGCCTACCGCGACGCGCCGTACTCGGCGCTGGGCGACCTCACCGGGGTCAAGGTCAAGGAGGGCAAGTTCGCCCTGTTCCGGCCGAGCGCCGGCGAGGCCTTCAGCCGCGCCCTGCTCGACCGCACCCTGCCGCCCAAGCGCAACCCGCTGGTGCCCTCCTTCGGCACCGACGTGCGGATGGTGGTCGAGCACTGCCTGGCCGCCCAGGACCTGCGCGACGCCCGGGACAAGCAGCTCAGCACCGTCACCCTGCTGTGCGGCGGCCTGTTCCTGCCCGGCACCCTGATCTGGCTCGCCGCCTACCAGGTCCGCGCGCACTTCGCGAAGGCCGGCTCGGCACGGGACGGCTTCTTCGGCACCCTGGCCCTGCTGGTGGCGGCCGGCCTCGCCGTGCTGCTGGCCGTGCGGCCGCCGGTCGGCGGGCTGTGGAGCCTGTACTTCCGGATCATGATGCTCGGCCCGGTGCTCGGCTGGTTCCTGGCCAAGCGGATCGCGCTGCGCTCCACCCTGGAGCAGCGGGCCCGCTGGAGCGGCCTGGTCGAGGGCAGCGCGGTCGCGGCCACCGTGCCCAAGGCGGTGCCCCGGGACCACCTCGACAAGAAGGCCACCGAGCTCAAGGGTTCGCTCGACCGGCTGACGGCCGAGCAGGAGACCAACGTCCAGCACTACGCCGGCACGAAGGGCGTCCTCGGCGTCGGCGCCCGCTGGGCGAACTGGGACCTCTCCGAGGACCTCCGCCCGGCCGAGGGCCACGAGGACTTCCGGGTCTTCCACATCTACGACCTGGCCCGCAAGATCGCCGACCGGCTCGGCTCCCTGGCCACCAGCGAGATCCCGAACGGCGCGATGCCCCGCCCCGCGGTCCACCAGTGGGTGGTGCAGGACATCCCCGAGGGCGCGGACGAGATCGGGCGCCCCGGCGGCAGCGAGATGGACGGCTACCGGATGCGTGACTTCGCCATCGGCGAGGTCGCCAACCGGCAGACCTACGGCACCGATCTGCGGCACCGGATCGCCGTCCAATTCGTGCTGCACAAGGGCCAGTTGGTGGCGACCATGCTGGTCGACATCTCGGTGCTGCACAACAACCTGCGGGTCAGCGTGACCGGCCACGCGCTCGGCCCGATCGCCGGGTACTTCACGGCGAAGCCCAAGCCCAAGGAGAAGAACATCCCCAAGACGGTCCGGTTCTGGGAGGAACAGACCGTCCAGCTGTCCCTGGTGGACAACGACGAGGTGGTCCGGCAGGCCGTCCGCGCGCCGTTCATGCGGGTCCCCACCCTGCTCACCTGGCTCGGCGGTTCGATCGGCCTGCCCGAGCCGTTCAGCCTGCGCGCCTCCTGGGCGGACAAGACCTGGCCCAGCCGGTTCAAGTCCGACGACGTCATCCAGGGCGCGACCCCGGTGGTCAACGTGATCCTGGCCGCGACCATGGACTTCCTGGAGGAGCACGACGTCAGCGTCGACCGCTTCACCAACCGCTCCAACATCATGAAGTCCGAGATGCAGGGCGCCCGTCCGTACCACGCGGACCGCTACGACGCCGGCTGACCGGCGGCGCACGACCGAGGGCCGACCCCGATCCCCGGGGCCGGCCCTCGGTCGTAGCGCGTCGCCTCAGCCCTGCGGCCAGAGGTCGGCCAGCATCTTCCGGGTGTCGGCGAGCAGCTGCGGCAGCACCTTGGTGTGCCCCACCACCGGCATGAAGTTGGTGTCCCCGCCCCAGCGCGGCACCACGTGCTGGTGCAGGTGGGCGGCGATCCCCGCACCGGCGGCCGCGCCCTGGTTCATCCCGATGTTGAAGCCGTGCGCACCGGCGGCGGCCCGCAGCGCGGTCATCGCGCGCTTGGTGAAGTCGGCCAGCTCGACCGTCTCCGCCTCGTCCAGATCGGTGTAGTCGGCCACGTGCCGGTACGGGACCACCATCAGGTGGCCGCCGTTGTAGGGGTACAGGTTGAGCACCGCGAAGACCGAGCCGCCGCGGGCGATGATCAGCCCGTCCTCGTCGCTGAGCCCCGGGATCGAGCAGAACGGGCAGCCGTCGTCGGGGGCCGGCCCGGTGGGCTTGTTCTCACCCTGGATGTACGCCATCCGGTGGGGGGTCCACAGGCGCTGGAAGCCGTCCGGCTCCCCCACGCCCTGCTGCAGTTCCGGCTCGCTCGTCATGCTGATCAGCATAGGCGCCGCGGCCCGCCGGGAAACCAGTGCGGGGCAGACTCATGACGAGCCTGCCCCGCGCCGGGTCACACCTGCCCGGTCACACCTGGATGCGGCGCTCCACGGCGTCGACGATCTCGGCGACCGCCTCGGCCACCGGGACGCCGTTCTTCTGCTCGCCGTTGCGGTAGCGGAAGGAGACCGCGCCCGCCTCGACGTCGTCGTTGCCCGCGATCAGCATGAAGGGGACCTTCTGCTTCTGCGCGTTGCGGATCTTCTTCTGCATCCGGTCGTCCGAGGCGTCCACCTCGACCCGGATGCCGTGCCTCTTCAGCTCGGCCGCCACCTCCCGCAGGTACGGGATGTGCTCGTCGGTGATCGGGATCCCCACCACGGTGACCGGGGCGAGCCACGGCGGCATGGCGCCGGCGTAGTGCTCCAGCAGCACCGCGAAGAAGCGCTCGATCGAACCGAACAGCGCCCGGTGGATCATGACCGGCCGCTGCCGGTTGCCGTCCGAGCCCTGGAACTCCAGCTCGAACCGCTGCGGCAGCTGGAAGTCGACCTGGATGGTCGACATCTGCCAGGTCCGCCCGATCGCGTCCTTGGCCTGCACCGAGATCTTGGGACCGTAGAACGCCGCGCCGGCCGGGTCGAGGACCAGCTCCAGCCCCTGCTTCTCGGCGGCCGCCCGCAGGGTCTCGGTGGCCTCCTCCCAGTCCTCGTCCGACCCGATGAACTTCTCCGGATCCTTGGTCGAGAGCTCCAGGTAGAAGTCGTTCAGCCCGTAGTCGCGCAGCAGGTTCAGCACGAAGGTGAGCAGCGAGTCCAGCTCGTCGGCCATCTGCTCGCGGGTGCAGTAGATGTGCGCGTCGTCCTGGGTGAAGCCGCGGGCCCGGGTCAGGCCGTGCACGACACCCGACTTCTCGTACCGGTACACGGTGCCGAACTCGAAGAGCCGCAGGGGCAGTTCGCGGTACGACCGGCCGCGCGAGCGGTAGATCAGGTTGTGCATCGGGCAGTTCATCGGCTTGAGGTAGTAGTCCGTCTCGCCGTCGAGCTTCATGGGCGGGTACATGCCGTCGGCGTACCAGTCCAGGTGGCCGGAGAGCTCGAACAGGGTGCCCTTGGTGGCGTGCGGCGAGTAGACGAACTCGTAGCCGGACTCCTCGTGGCGCTTGCGCGAGTAGTCCTCCATCACCCGGCGCATCACGCCGCCCTTGGGGTGGAAGACGGCGAGGCCGGAGCCGATCTCCTCCGGGATGGAGAAGAGGTCGAGCTCGCTGCCGAGCTTGCGGTGGTCGCGCTTGGCGGCCTCCTCCAGGAACTCCAGGTGCGCCTTGAGCTCGTCCTTGGTCGGCCAGGCGGTGCCGTACAGGCGCTGGAGCTGCGGGTTCTTCTCGCTGCCGCGCCAGTAGGCGGCGGCCGAGCGCATCAGCTTGAAGGCCGGGATGTTGCGGGTGGACGGCAGGTGCGGGCCGCGGCACAGGTCGCCCCAGCACACGTCACCGGTCTTCGGGTCCACGTTGTCGTAGATGGTCAGCTCGCCGGCGCCGACCTCGACCGAGGCGCCGTCCTCGACCGAGGCGCTGCCCTTGAGGCCGATCAGCTCCAGCTTGAACGGCTCGGCGGCCAGCTCCGCGCGGGCGGCCTCGTCGGTGACCACCCGGCGGGAGAACTTCTGCCCGCGCTTGATGATCTCCTGCATCCGCTTCTCGATGGCCTTGACGTCATCGGGGTGGAACGGCTTCTCGACGTCGAAGTCGTAGTAGAAGCCGTCCTTGATCGGCGGGCCGATGCCGAGCTTGGCCTCCGGGAAGATCTCCTGCACGGCCTGCGCCATCACGTGCGCGGTCGAGTGGCGCAGGATGTCCAGGCCGTCCTTGCTGCCGATCGCGACCGGCTCGACCTCGTCGCCCTCGCCCACCTGGTAGGCGAGGTCCTTCAGCGCACCGCCGACGCGGGCGGCGATGATCGAGCGGTCGTCGGCGAAGAGATCGGCGGCGGTAGTGCCCGTGGTCACCACGCGCTCTTCCCGATCGGGTTCGCGGTTGATGATGATCCGGACGTCGGTCACCGGTCTCTCCTGACATCTGTGTGCCACAGCACTCTGCTGCGCACCCCCGATGGTACCGAGCCGTGACCGGCCGCCGTGCACCGATATCACCCCGCCGCCCCAGTGAGCACACCCTCACCCTGGGTGAGGCACCCCCGCTCCGCCGGGTCGCGCCGAACCGGGATTGAGTGGGCGTCAACTGCGGTATCACCTCTGCGTAACGCCGCTGGGCGCGGCGCGCCACCGGTCCTCGGCGGCGCGCGGCGCCCCGCCAGGTGGCACCGTGAGGGGCAGTCATGGAGCAGTCAGGGCACTGGTACGAAGGTCCGCTCGCCTCGTTCGACACCGAGACCACCGGCGTGGACGTCGAGTCCGACCGGATCGTCTCCGCCGCCCTGGTGTTCCAGCCCGCCCCCGGCCTGCCGGTGCGGACGGTCGGCTGGCTGGCCGACCCGGGCGTCCCGATCCCCGACGGCGCCCGCGCGGTGCACGGCATCAGCGACGAGCAGGTGCGCGCCCACGGCCGCCCGGCCCGCGCCGTGGTCGGCGAGATCGCCCGGGCACTGGCCGAACAGGCCGCCGCCGGCGTCCCGGTGGTGGTGATGAACGCGCCGTACGACCTGACCCTGCTCGACCGCGAGCTGCGCCGGCACCGCGGCGGCTCGCTGTCCGAGGCGCTGGCCGGCGGCGAACTGCTGGTGCTGGACCCATGGGTGCTGGACAAGCACGTGGACCGCTACCGCAAGGGCCGCCGCACCCTGACCGACCTGTGCGCCCACTACGACATCAGCCTGGTCGGCGCGCACGACGCCGCCGCCGACGCGGGCGCCGCGCTCCAACTGGTCCGGGCGCTGGGCTCCCGCTTCCCCGACCGGATAGGCGCACTGGCCCCGCCCGAGCTGCACCTGCGCCAGGCGGTCTGGCACGCGGCCCAGGCCCGTGGCCTGCAGCGCTGGTTCGACCGCTCGGGCACCCCGGAGCAGGTGGACTTCGCCTGGCCGCTGCGGCCGGCCCGCTGCACCTGCGGCCACCGGCTGAGCGCCGACCACCGCTGTGACCTGGCGGCCTGAGCGGGGCGAGCGGCCCGGATCGACCGGAACAGCAGTCAGGCCCCGACCAACTGGTGGTCGGGGCCTGACTGTTGTGCTCGGTGGGCGATACTGGGATCGAACCAGTGACCCCTTCGGTGTGAACGAAGTGCTCTCCCGCTGAGCTAATCGCCCGGGCAACGAGAAGAAGACTAGCACTACTTGGCCACAGGTCTCCAATCGCCTTCCGCCGGCCCCGGCCGACGCCCCCACAGATCCCCCTGTGCACCTGCCTGGTGAATAGGCATCAGGAGTTGCGGGATATCGGGAAAGGCGTAGGGCCCCGGCCAATGAATGGCCGGGGCCCTACGCCTTACTGTGCATTCCGGTGGGCGATACTGGGATCGAACCAGTGACCCCTTCGGTGTGAACGAAGTGCTCTCCCGCTGAGCTAATCGCCCGGGTGCAGGGAAAACATTACCCCATCTGCCGGGGTGCTCCGAACACGCCCGGAGCCCCCTGCGGCTACCAGGGCATCGCCAGCCCGTAGCGCCACAGGTACCAGCCGGCCGCCGCGGCGATCAGCACCAGCACGAGCGCGGTGAGCGCCAGGTTGCGCCGGCGGACCTTCGGGTCCATGGCACGGTGTGCCGCCTCGGCCACCTTGCGCCTGGTCCAGCGCAGGACCCGCTGCGCCCACACGAACTCGGTCGCCCACACGCCCATGCCCAGCAGGATGACCACCCAGCCCGGGCCGGGCAGCGGCAGCAGCACGACCCCCAGCCCGACCACCGCCAGCCCGGCCAGGAAGACGATCACCCGCCAGGTCCGGTGCAGCGCCGGCGAGCGGCGGATGAACGCCGGCGCCCTGGACCCGGCCGGCCGCCCGGCACCGTCGTCCGGGGCGCTCGCGGTGACCGTCTCCACCCGTTCCTTGTCACTTCGCACAGACATGCCGCGAAAAGTACCCGAGTTCCGGGCCCGACGGGGCCGGGCGGGGTGCCCATGGCGATTCCGCAATGCGCCGGAAGGGGTACGACTCGCACCTGAATCAGGACAGACGGGTTTACAGCGGGCTTAGAGGTGGGATGGTCCGTTCGCCGACGTGCGATTCCCCGAGCGCACACTGAGCGAAAGGCCCTGGCGCTTATGAACACCACGGTCAGCTGCGAGCTGCACCTGCGCCTCATCGTGTCCAGCGAGTCCTCACTGCCCGTCCCCGCGGGCCTGCGCTACGACACCGCCGACCCCTATGCCGTGCACGCGACGTTCCACACCGGTGCCGACGAGACCGTTGAGTGGGTGTTCGCCCGTGACCTCCTCGCGGAGGGGCTGCACCGACCCACCGGCACCGGCGACGTGCGGGTGTGGCCCTCGCGCAGCCATGGACAGGGGGTGGTCTGCATCGCCCTCAGTTCTCCGGAAGGAGAAGCCCTGCTGGAGGCCCCGGCACGTGCGCTCGAGTCTTTTCTCAAGCGCACCGACGCCGCCGTGCCACCCGGTACCGAACACCGTCACTTCGACCTGGACCGGGAGCTGTCCCACATCCTCGCCGAGAGCTGACCCCGACCGAGGTGCCCGCCGCCTGCGAGCGGCAGGGTGATCCTCACCGCGTCCGTCCAACTCGGGGGCACGGACGCTGCACCGGCCGCTGCACGCGGCCCGGGGCCGGCCCAGAGCGAGGAACATGATCCGCACCGCACCATCGAACACCCAGCGGAGCACGCGTCCACGGCGCGGCCACCACCCCTGACCGGGTGAGGGTCGCGCCGTCGTCGTCGGCGCGCGCCCCGGGCGGCGGCCGGAATGTCGCGTACGCGCCCGTTCACCGCCGGGTGACGGTGGCTGCCGGTAGAGTCACGGGTGATGACCGACGCGGGTGGCACCGGCCCCCGCCGCGTGAGGAGCCCCCACGTGCTGATCACCCATGACACCGAGTGCGCGCTGAGCATTCTGGTCGAGCTGCTCAACACCGCGCCCGAGGCGTGCGGCGCCGAGCAGCTGCCCGATGTCGCGGCCCTGTCCGCGTTCGTGGTGGGGCAGGAGATCAGCGAGATCGACTCCCTCACCCCGGCCGACCTGGCCGCGGTGCAGGCGCTGCGCGGAGAGCTGCGCGCGGTGTTCTCCGCCGAGACCACCGATCACGCCGCCGAGCTGGTCAACGCACTGGTGGCGGCCGCCGGCACCACGCCCCGGCTGACCAACCACGACCACCACGGCTGGCACATCCACTACTTCGCCCCGCACGCGGCCATCGGCGACCACCTGGCGGCCGAGCTCGGGATGGCGCTGGCCTTCATCGTGATGGCCGGCGAGCGCGAGCGGCTGCGCCGCTGCGAGGCACCGGACTGCGCCCGGGTCTTCGTGGACCTCTCCCGCAACCGCTCCCGCCGCTACTGCGACAGCCGGACCTGCGGCAACCGGCTGCACGTGGCCGCCTACCGGGCCCGGCAACGCTCGGCGGAGGCCGTCACCGCGGGCTGATCCGCCGGGTGGCCGGGCCCCGCGCACCCGGGTGGGAGACTGGGAGCCATGACCGACGCCTCCCTCCCCCGCCTCGAGCTCTGGTGCGAGCTCCAGTGCCCGGACTGCCGCACCGCCCTGGACGACGTACGGGCGCTGCGCGCGCGGTACGGCGACGCGCTCGCCGTCGAGCTGCGGCACTTCCCGCTGGAGAAGCACAAGCACGCCTACGCGGCGGCCGAGGCCGCCCAGGAGGCCTTCGACCAGGGGCGTGGCTGGGAGTACGTGGAGGCCGTGCTGGGCCGGGTCGAGGAGCTGGACCGGGGTGGCCAGAAGTTCCTGGTCGCGGTCGCCGAGGAGCTCGGTCTGGACGCCGAGGAGCTCGACCTGGCGCTGATCGACGGCCGGCACACCCTGCTGGTCGACGCCGACCAGGCCGAGGGCAAGGCGATCGGTGTCAGCGGCACCCCCACCTATGTGATCGCCGGGCAGCGTCTGGACGGCGGGAAGAGCCAGGACGGGCTGCGCGAGCGGATCGTCGAGCTGATCGAGCAGCACCGGGCCGGCTGAGCGGCCGCTCAGTACAGCTGCTTGCCGAGCACCCGCAGGGTGACCCGGTAGCCGAGCGAGCGGTAGAGGGCGGTGGCGACCTCGTTGTGGCTGAACACGTTCAGCCCGAGGTGGTGGACGCCCGCGGCCAGGCATTCGCGCTCGGCCAGCAGCATCAGGCTGCGGCCGTGGCCCTCACCGCGCCGGCCCTCCGCGACCTGCACCACCATGACCCAGGCCAGCGGGCTGCCGTCCGGCAGCGTGGACTGTCTCAGCGCCACCCAGAGACTGCCCAGGACGGCGCCGTCGGTGCCCCGCAGCTGCCGCAGGGCGACTCCCTCGGTGGCCTCCCGCCGGGGCAGGACCTGCTCGTGGTCGGCGTCGGACTTGGCCCGGGCCTGGGCCTCGGTCAGACCGGATCCGAGCAGGTCGGCGAGGTAGCCGGCCTCGGACTCGGCCAGCCAGTCCTCGTACTCGGCCGGGCCGATCCGGTCCACCCTCAGGCTGCCGGGCAGCAGTGGCGCGACGTCCAGCCGCTTGGCCATGTTGCGCATCCGCTCGGTGTAGCCGAGCATCCGGGCCAGCCGCAGCGCGGCGGTCGCCCCGGTCGGCACCGCGACGTCCAGCCGGGTGCAGCCCCAGCCGCGCAGCACCTCCTCGGCGGCCAGCGCGCCGATGGTGGCCCGGCCCCGGCGGCGGCCCTCGGTGACCTCCAGCTCGGAGATCTCGCCCCACCACTGCGGGCCCCGGGGCAGCGCCGTGGTGCGCAGGCCGCCGACCGGCCGGCCGTTGACGCAGATCTGCCAGCGCCGGCTGCGGCCGCCGCCGGGCCAGGAGTGCTCGGCGCCCTCGGGGCGCAGGGTGGTGGTCATGAGGGCTCCCTTCCCGGTGGGAGCCCGGTTCTACCCCGCGTACGGCGGGCCGGCTCGGCGGGGTGCCCGGCGGTCGAGGTCCCGAGGGCGCTCAGGCGTCCACAGGCGTTCTCAGGCGTTCTCAGGGGTCGAGGTCGTCCGCGCTGCGCTCGGCGAACTGGGCCATCGCCTTGAGGGTGACCGGGCCGGGGCCGGGCAGCTCCCGGTCGTCGATCCGGACGACCGCCTGGACGTCGCGCAGCGTGGAGGTCAGGAAGACCTCCTCGGCCGCCAGGAGCGCCTCGAAGGGGAGGTCCCGCTCCTGGGCGCCGGTCCAGTCCACGGTCAGCTGCCGGGTGATGCCGGCCAGGCAGCCGGAGGCCAGGGTCGGGGTGACCAGCTGCCCGTCGACGACCAGGAAGACGTTGGATCCGGTGCCCTCGCAGAGCAGGCCCGCGGTGTTGGCGAACAGTGCCTCGGAGGCCCCCGCGCGGTGGGCGGCGGCGAGGGCGACCACGTTCTCGGCGTAGGAGGTGGTCTTCAGGCCGGCGACGGCGCTGTGCTCGTTGCGGCGCCAGGGGACGGTGACCACGGCGGTGGTGTCGGGCCGGGGCTTGGCGGCGCCGAGGGCGGCGACCAGGCTGGGCGGCTGGTCGCCGCGCTCCGAGCCGAGCGGGCAGGTGCCGCCGGTGTAGGTGATCCGGAGCCGGCCGAGCGGCATCGGGTTGGCGCGCAGGACCTGCTCGCAGGCCTCGCGGACCTCCTCGTGGTCCGGGTCGGGCAGGCCCAGGCCCCGGGCGGAGCGGGTCAGCCGGTCGAGGTGGCGGGTGAGGGCGAAGGCGCGGCCGTCGACCGCCTTCACGGTCTCGAACACGCCGTCGCCGACGGTGAGTCCGTGGTCGAGCACGGAGAGGGCGGCACGCTCGCCGTCCGCCAGGGATCCGTTGACCCAGATCTTCATCGGGCGCTGCTCCTCGGGGGTGGGATCAGAACAGGTGGGTGCCCGACGCTATCGCGACCAGGCGGGCGGCCTTGAGCTCGGTCTCGTCCCATTCGCGCTCGGGGTCCGAACCCCAGGTGATGCCGGCGCCGGTGCCGAACCGCAGCACCGGCCGACCCTCGGTCCGGTCGATCCAGAAGGTGCGGATGCCGACGGCCAGTTCGGCCTGGCCGCGGTCGGCGTCCACCCAGCCGATCGCTCCGCAGTAGGGGCCGCGCGGGGCGGTCTCCAGGGCCTCGATGATCCGCAGGGCGCTGGACTTGGGGGCGCCGGTGACGGAGCCGGGCGGGAAGGTGCCGGCCAGCAGCTCGGGCCAGCCGGCGCCGGCGCGCAGGGTGCCCTGGACGGTGGAGACCAGGTGGACCAGGCCGGGGTGCTTCTCCACCACGCACAGGTCGGGGACGGTGATGCTGCCGGTCTCGCAGACCCTGCCGAGGTCGTTGCGGACCAGGTCGACGATCATCACGTTCTCGGCGTGGTCCTTCTCCAGCAGGTCGTGCTCGGTCCGGCCGGTGCCCTTGATCGGCCCGGAGGACACGGTGTCGCCCTGCCGTCGCAGGTAGAGCTCGGGCGAGGCGGTGGCGATCTCCACCCCGTGCGAGGGGAGCCGAATCGTTCCTGCGTACGGCGCCGGGTTGCCGTGGGCGAGCAGGGCGGTCAGTGCGTCGATGTCGGTGCGCGCCGGATCGGGCAGCGGCGCGGACAGCACCCGGCAGAGGTTGGCCTGGTAGACCTCGCCGGCCGCGATGTGCTCCCGGATGCGGCGGACGCCCGCGGTGTAGGCGGTGCGGTCGAGCGAGCTGTGCCAGCTGTCGGGGTGCGGGCCGAGCCAGCCGCCCCCGGCCGCTCCGGTGGTGGCGCCGCCGGGCGGGGTCGGGTCGGGGCGCAGCTCGTCGAAGCGGGCGCAGATCAGCCGGCCCTCGAAGTCGTGGGCGACCGCCCAGAAGCCGGTGGAGTCCAGGGCGGCCGGGTCCGAGGTGACCTCGCGCAGCCCGGTCACGAGGAGTCCGCCGAAGCGGGCCATCGGCTGGTCGGGGCTGAGGGGGGTGGTGCGGCCGGACACGGTTCTCCTGCGCGGATTCGGTGCTGCTGGCCCGGGTGCGGGCGCGCGGGCCGGGGGTGGCCCCGGTGCCTGAAGTGTAGGTCGGCGCCCTGCGGGGTGCGGCGCCTGCACGTGCCGGTACGGCTGACGAACCGCCACCTCGTGGCCACCCCCGCGCCACGCTGCGGGAACGGATTTTTAGCTGGCCGGGGAATCCGCTAGAGTTCAACACGTCGCCGGGACGCGGAACCGAGAAAACACGGGGAAGCAGCCGGGAGACAGGCGGACGTGGCTCAGTTGGTAGAGCATCACCTTGCCAAGGTGAGGGTCGCGAGTTCGAATCTCGTCGTCCGCTCGATGGGGAACAGGGTAAGATCGTTCTTCAGAAGTTGCCTGGTGGAGTGGCCGAGAGGCGAGGCAACGGCCTGCAAAGCCGTGTACACGGGTTCAAATCCCGTCTCCACCTCCAAGAGGTGCCCCTGGTTCGCCGGGGGCCCTCCCCGCGCGATTAGCTCAGCGGGAGAGCACTACCTTGACACGGTAGGGGTCACTGGTTCAATCCCAGTATCGCGCACTCGGATCCACCGGGGTCAGCCCCGGGACGGCACGTCAGTGCTGGTCGAGCGCGATTAGCTCAGCGGGAGAGCACTACCTTGACACGGTAGGGGTCACTGGTTCAATCCCAGTATCGCGCACTCGGATCCACCGGGGTCAGCCCCAGGTCGGCACGTCAGTGCTGGTCGAGCGCGATTAGCTCAGCGGGAGAGCACTACCTTGACACGGTAGGGGTCACTGGTTCAATCCCAGTATCGCGCACTCGGATCCACCGGGGTCAGCCCCAGGTCGGCACGTCAGTGCTGGTCGAGCGCGATTAGCTCAGCGGGAGAGCACTACCTTGACACGGTAGGGGTCACTGGTTCAATCCCAGTATCGCGCACTCGGATTCGCAAGATCCGCAACAGCATGACCGTGGCTGTGACATCGGTCGAGCGCGATTAGCTCAGCGGGAGAGCACTACCTTGACACGGTAGGGGTCACTGGTTCAATCCCAGTATCGCGCACCGCAGCAGCCGAGCCGTGGTCTCATCGAGACCACGGCTCTTGGCGTTGGCCCCCATGTCGTCCTCGGACATGCGTGTCGCCGGGTACGGCACTGCCCTCACCGACAGTCCGTACCCGGCAACCACGCTCCGGGGCCGCTTCGTGCGACCGCTGTGCTCCTGTGCCCGCATTGCCCGTCCAGTGCCCCGCGGGTGGGGAGCGGCGCGGTGCGCGAACCCCGGCCGACACCGATCTCCCCCGAGATCAGCGCCCGATCAGATCGGCGACCGCCCTCGTCTGGGTCACCAGTTGGTCCCACCCGCCGAAGAGCACCAGCAGCAGGACCGCGCACGGGACGGCGATCGCGAGGGCCACGGCCGGGTGCCTGGTGTCGGCTCCGGTGTGCGAGGCGGTGGGCCTGTGGCGGCGGCCGGCTCCGTTGAGCTGCATGGCCATGGTCTCTGCTCCTGCCGTCCTGCTCGGACCGGTCTGTCCCGTACGGCCTGTCCGAACGGGGTGGGAAGTGGGCGCGGCGGTGGATTCTCGGGGGACGAGGTGATCCGCCCGCCGCTGTAGACAAAGGTATGCCGGGGCCGGGGTGGGGGGCGTCATGCCGGCGTACCGTCCGGTGGCCTCCGGGAGGATGACCCGGCGACGTGCCGTGTACTACTGGAGGCGGAGACGGGGAGGATCCGATCCCCGAGGGAACCCTGATACCGGCCCCTAGCCCGGGCTGCGCGCCTGGTCGGGCGGGTGGCCGGCGGCCGGGGGCGCGGGCCCGACCGGCGGGTGTCGCCGGGGTGCGGCGGTGGGCGGATCGGATACGGAGGAGCCGTGTGTCCGACAATCCGACCGGCTGCCGGGGTGTTGCGTATCAGCACACCGCAGCAGGCAGTCCGTAAGCTGTGGCCCGACAGGATCTGACGATCCCCCATCCGACGGGGGATCACCCCACAGGCTGACGGGAACGAGCATGGCGATGATGCGGCTGCGGCGTGAGGACCCCCGCATCGTCGGCCCCTACCGGCTGCACCGACGGCTCGGGGCCGGCGGGATGGGTGTGGTCTACCTGGGCTCCGACCGCAAGGGGCAGCGGGTGGCGCTCAAGCTGATCCGGGCCGAGCTGGCCGAGGACGCCGAGTTCCGCACCCGGTTCGCCCGGGAGATCGCCGCCGCCTCGCGGATCAGGGGAGGTTGCACCGCGCGCGTGGTCGGCTCGGACATCGAGACCGAGCGCCCGTGGCTGGCGACCGCGTACGTGCCGGGGCCCTCGCTGTACAAGCGGGTCGGCGAGGAGGGGCCGCTGCCCTGGCCGGAGGCGGCCCGGATCGGCGCGGCGCTGGCCGACGGGCTGGTCAAGGTGCACGAGGCGGGGGTGGTCCACCGCGACCTGAAGCCGTCCAACATCCTGCTCTCCCCCAAGGGCCCGCGGATCATCGACTTCGGGATCGCGTGGTCCCGCGGCGCGAGCACGCTCACCCACGTCGGCACGGCGGTCGGCTCCCCCGGCTTCCTGGCGCCCGAGCAGGTGCGCGGCGCGGCCGTCACCCCGGCGACGGACGTCTTCGCGTTCGGCGCGACGCTGGCCTTCGCCCTCACCGGTGACACGCCCTTCGGCTCGGGGGCCTCCTCCGAGGTGATGCTCTACCGGGTGGTGCACGAGGAGCCCGAGCTGTCCCTGGTGCCCGCGCCGCTGGCGCCGCTGGTGCGGGCCTGCCTGGCCAAGGAGCCGGCCGAGCGGCCGCCGGCCGGCGCGCTGCACGAGCGGCTGAGCGAGCTGGCCGCCCGCGGGGCGGCCCTCGGTGCCGGCCGGGGCCGCGCCACCGTGCCGCCGCCGGCCGCACCGGCGCACCCGGTGGCCGCGGCCCCGGCCGACCGCCCGGTCCGGCGCCGACCGGCCCAGCCCGCGACCGCGCCGATGCCGCGACCGGAACACCCGGCGCAGCCCCGGGAGCGCCAGCAGACCCCGGCGCCCGGCCGGCCGCCGGCCCAGCGGGACCGCCAGCACACCCCGCCGCCGGGGCGGCCGGTCGGGGCCCGTCGTCGGCTGCTGCGCCAGCGGGTGATCGTCTTCGTCACCGTCACGGTCGGGGTCGCGCTGGCGATCGCGGCCGCCCAGGGCTGCGAGAACCGTGGCAGCCAGGGTCTGCCCCAGCAGCGGCCCGGCGTGTCCGGCGGTCCGTCGGCCGACCAGCCCGCGCCGCTGTCGATCGACGGTGCCGGGGCCGCCGCGCCGCTGGCGACCGCCGCCCGCAGCGGCGGGGACGCGGGTCTCGCCCCGGCCGTCGGCCAGGTGCCGAACGGCGACTGGCCCAACCGGGTGTACACCGACCCGGCGGGCGGCCAGCCGATCCGGCTGAAGGACGGCCGCAGCGGCGGTGAGGGCGCGCAGACCGTGCTGACCACCGTGCTGGCGGCCCGCTACCGGGACGCGCCGGCGGCCGTGGTGGTGCTGCGGCGCTCCGAGGGTTCCGTCCCGGCCGATCTGGTCCAGCTGTTCGGGTTCAACGGGGACCAGCCGGTGCTGGTGGCCTCCCGGGCCTCGGCCGCGGACCCGCAGGCCGGCCCGGTCTGGCGGATCGAGAACGGGGCGCTGCTCCGCGAGGAGCGGGTGTCGCAGACCGGCGCGGTCTCCACCACCCGCTACACCGTCCGGACCGACGGCAGCCTGGAGGAGTCCTGGCCGGGGGCGGGGATCTCCGGCGGGGTCACGGGCCGGGCCATCGGCTGACCTGATCATCCGGATCGGCCGATCCCCCCGGGCGGGATCGGCAGAACAGCAGTGCGTACCGCTCCCTGCGGCGGCGTGCCCGCGTCGCCGTTCCGTCGAACGGGAGCCTCTTGGTGATCCCCACGAAACTCGCGGGTCGCAGACTCGCGGCCGGGGTGGCGGAGCTCGCGCTGGCGCGCCGCGCACGGCGAAGGCGCACGGCCCCGGTCGGGGTCGCGCGCCTTCGGCGTCCGGCGGGCCGGGTCAGCCCGCGGTGACGGCGTAGAAGGCGACGGCGGCGGCCGCGCCCACGTTGAGCGAGTCGATGCCGTGGGCCATCGGGATCCGGACCGCGCGGTCGGCGGCGGCGAGGGCGTGCCGGGTCAGCCCGTCGCCCTCGGCGCCGAGCATCAGGGCGGCGCGCTCCAGGCGGTGCGGGGCCGCTTCGGCGAGGTCCACCGCGTGGTCGGCCGGGGTGAGCGCGAGCAGCTGGAAGCCGGCCGCGCGGACGGTGTCCAGGGCGGCCGGCCAGGGGTCGAGCCGGGCGTACGGGACGGCGAAGACCGCGCCCATCGAGGTCTTGACGGCGCGCCGGTACAGCGGGTCCGCGCAGTCCGGGGAGAGCAGCACCGCGTCCATGCCGAGAGCGGCGGCGCTGCGGAAGATCGCGCCCAGGTTGGTGTGGTCGACCAGGCCCTCCAGCACCGCGACCCGGCGGGCGCCGGCGAGGACCTCGGCCGCCTGCGGCAGCGGCTTGCGCTCCATCGAGGCCAGTGCGCCGCGGTGCACGTGGTAGCCGGTGACCTGCTCGGCGAGGGCGGGCTCGACCAGGTGGACCGGCGCCTCGGCGGCCTCGATCACCTCGGCCATCACGCCGAGCCACTTGGCGGTGAGCAGCATCGACCGCATCCGGTAGCCGGCGTCCAGCGCCCGGCGGATGACCTTCTCGCCCTCGGCGATGAACAGACCCTCGGCGGGCTCGCGGCGGCGGCGCAGCTCGACATCGGTCAGGCCGGTGTAGTCGGCGAGGCGGGGGTCGGCGGGATCGGTGACGATGCTTGGTTCGGACACGGGCTCGATCCTGCCCGGCGAGTGGGCGCGCAGGCAAACCACCCGGGGCGTCCCGGCGGGTGCGGGACGCCCCGGAGGGCCGGGGTCAGTGGGCCAGGACGTGGACGACCTCGCCGATCACGATGACGGCGGGGGGCCGGATCCGCTCGGCGGCCACGGTCGCGGCGACGGTGGCCAGGGTGGCGTCCACCCGGCGCTGGGCGGCGGTGGTGCCCTCCTGGACGACGGCGACCGGGGTGTCTGCGGGGCGACCGGCCTCGATCAGCTTCGCGGCGATGTCGCCGATCTTGTCGACCGCCATCAGCAGCACCAGGGTGCCGGTCATCCGCGCGGCGGCCTCCCAGTTGACCAGGGAGCGGGGATCGCCCGGGCCGACGTGGCCGGAGATGACGGTGAACTCGTGGGTCGTCCCGCGGTGCGTGACGGGGATGCCGACGGCGGACGGGACGCTGATCGAGCTGGAGATGCCGGGGACGACGGTGACCGGCAGCCCGGCCTCGACGCAGGCCAGCAGCTCCTCGCCGCCGCGGCCGAAGACGTACGGGTCGCCGCCCTTGAGGCGGACCACGAACTTGCCGGCCCTGGCGTGGTCGATCAGGGTCCGGTTGATCGCCTCCTGGGCCATGAAGCGCCCGTACGGGATCTTGGAGGCGTCGATCACCTCGACGTGCGGGGGCAGTTCGGCGAGCAGCTCGCGCGGGGCGAGGCGGTCGGCGACCACCACGTCCGCGTCGGCGAGCAGCCGGCGGCCGCGGACGGTGATCAGGTCCGGGTCGCCGGGGCCGCCGCCGACCAGGGCGACGCCGGGGGTGCGCTCGCGGTACTGGCGGGCGGTCAGCGAGCCGTCCCGCAGGCCGTCCACGATGGCGTCGCGCAGGCCGGCGGAGTGCCGGGGGTCGCCGGTCAGGACGGCGACGGTCGCGCCGCCGTCCCGGCCGCTGGCCGGGGTCCAGGCGGAGGAGGCGGCGGCGTCGTCGCTGCGGGCGCAGAACACCCGCAGGCGTTCGGCCTCGTCGGAGACGGCCGCGTTGACGTCCGGGTCGTCGGTGGCGACCAGGGCGTACCAGGCGGCGGTCAGGTCGCCGTCGGCGTAGCCGCGCCGGTGCCAGGTGAGCTCACCCGCCTCCGCCATCGCGTGCACGGCGGGGGTGGTGGCGGGGGAGATCAGCTGGATGTCCGCCCCGGCGGCGATCAGCGCGGGCAGCCGGCGCTGGGCGACCTGGCCGCCGCCGACCACGACCACGCGGCGGCCGGCGAGCAGCAGGCCGACCGGGTACGGGGTCAGGCCCTCGGTGCTGGGGTGCGGATTGGGCGCGGTCATCGGCAGTGCTCCTGATGGGGTGGGGGACGGGCGTGCACAGCTGCGCCCCGTACCGACGCGCCCTCGGGCCGGTACGGGGACTGGCTGAGGGGTCAACCCTTCTCGGTGACTCCGGCGGAGTCGAAGGTGGCTACATCGTGCATCGCGCGGGCCGCACTCTGCACCAGCGGAAGGGCCAGCAGTGCGCCGGTGCCCTCGCCGAGCCGCAGGTCGAGGTCGATCAGCGGGCGCAGGCCGAGCTTGGCGAGCGCGGCCTGGTGGCCGGGCTCGGCGGACCGGTGACCGGCAATGCAGGCGGCCAGCACCTCGGGGGCGATGGCCTTGGCGGCGAGCGCGGCGGAGCCGGCGATCACGCCGTCCAGGATCACCGGGGTGCGCAGCGAGGCGGCGCCGAGCAGGAAGCCGGCGATCGCCGCGTGCTCCAGGCCGCCGACGGCGGCGAGGACGCCGATCGGGTCGGCCGGGTCGGGCCGGTGCAGGGCGAGCGCCCGGCGGACGACCTCGACCTTGCGGGTGTGGGTGTCGTCGTCGATGCCGGTGCCGCGGCCGGTGACCTCGGCCGGGTCGGTACCGGTGAAGACCGAGATCAGGGCGGCGGAGGCGGTGGTGTTGGCGATGCCCATGTCGCCGGTGATCAGCACCTTGTTGCCGGCCGCGACCAGGTCGCGGGCGGTCTCGATGCCGACCTCCAGGGCCTTGAGGGCCTCTTCCCTGGTCATCGCCGGGCCCTGGGTCATGTCGTCGGTGCCGGGCTTGACCTTGCGCGGCAGCAGGCCGGTGGAGCGGCCCTGCTGGACCGGCTCGGGCAGCTCGGCCTTGACGCCGACGTCGACCACGCATACCTCGGCGCCGACCTGGGCGGCGAAGGCGTTGACCACCGCTCCCCCGGCCAGGAAGTTGGCCACCATCTGGCCGGTGACCTCCTGCGGCCAGGGGGTGACGCCCTGGGCGTGCACGCCGTGGTCGCCGGCGAAGATCGCCACGCAGGCGGGCTCGGGGATCGGCGGCGGGCACTTGCGGGACAGGCCGCACAGCTGGGCGGCGATTATCTCCAGCATGCCGAGCGAGCCGGCCGGCTTGGTCATCCGCTTCTGGCGGTCCCAGGCCTCGCCGAGGGACTTGGCGTCCAGCGGCCGGATCCCGCGCAGGGTGTCGGAGAGCAGGCTGTGCGGCTCCTCGCCGGGCAGCGCGCGGTTGCCGTACTGCTCCTCGTGGACGACCCAGGCCAGCGGGCGCTTCTTGGCCCAGCCCTGCTGCTGGAGCTCGGGCTCGTCCGGGAAGGCGTCGACGTAGCCGACGCAGAGGTAGGCGACCACGTCGAGGTGCTCGGGCAGGCCGAGCTCGCGGATCATCTCCTCCTCGTCGAAGAAGCTCACCCAGCCGACGCCGAGGCCCTCGGCGCGGGCGGCCAGCCAAAGGTTCTCGACGGCCAGGGCGGCCGAGTACGGGGCCATCTGCGGCTGGGTGTGCCGGCCGAGGGTGTGCCGGCCGCCCCGGGTGCGGTCGGCGGTGACCACGATGTTGACCGGGGTTTCGAGGATGGCCTCGATCTTGATTTCCTTGAACTGCTTGGCCCGGGCCCTGGGCAGCGAGTCCGCGTAGACCTCGCGCTGGCGCTCGGCCAGCGCGTGCATCTTCTGCCGGGTCTTGGCGGACCGGATGACCACGAAGTCCCAGGGCTGGGAGTAGCCGACGCTGGGTGCGGTGTGGGCCGCCTCCAGCACGCGGATCAGCACCTCGTGCGGGATCGGGTCCGGGCGGAAGCCGTTGCGGATGTCGCGGCGCTCGCGGATCACCTGGTGGACGGCGTCGCGGCCGGCCTCGTCGTAGCCGGGGGCCGCGGGCGGACGCTCGGCGGCGGGGGGCTGCTCGGTGGGGGGCTGCTCGGCGGGGAGGTCGGGCTCGGCCGCCTGTGCCGCTTCGGCGGGCTGCTCGGGCTCGGCCGCCTGTGCCGCTTCGGCGGGCTCCTCGGCGGGCTGCGCGGGCTCGGTCGGGTCGACCGCCGTGGTCGGGGCGGGCTCCTCGGCGGCGGGCTCGGGCTGGGCTTCGGGCTGGGCCTCGGGCTGCGGCTCGGCGGGCTCGGGCTGGAGGGCCTGCGGCGCCTCCGGCTCCGGCTCGGCCGCCGCCTCGGCGGGCTGCGGCTCGGGGCGGGCCTCGGACTGCGGCTGCGGCTGCGGCTGCGGCTCGGTGATCGCGACCGGCTCGGCCACCGGCTCGGGGGTGCTCTCGACGGCCGGGGCGAGCGGCTCGGTGAGCAGGTCACCGGTGCCGGCCGCGACCGGTGCGGACAGGCTCCCGGGGGAGGTGAGCGGCTCGACCACCGGCAGGCCGTGCGGCGCGGGGGCCGCGAGGAAGGCCGAGATCCGCCGGTGCTGCGCGGCGGGGGCGGGTGCCTGCGCGGGGATGGTGACGGTCTGCGGCGGCTCCTCGACGGCGACCTCGGCCGGGGCGGGGGCCAGGACGGTCGCCGCCGCCCCGGCCTCGGGGGCCGGCGCGGCGGCGGTCGGGCCCGCCTCGGCGAACACCGGCTCGACGAAGACGGGGGCGACCGGCGCGACCGCCACCACGGGCTGCTCGGCGGGCTGCTCGGCGGCCTGCTCGACCGGCTCGGGCTGTGCGGCTACCTCGACCGGGGGCGCCGCGGGGGCGTCGAGCACGATCGCGGCGGGCGCGGGCGCGGGCTCGGCGGCGGGCTCGGGCTCAGGGCTGGACACGGGTTCGGGGGTGGGCTCGGCGACGGGCACCTCGACGGCGGCCGGCACCTCGACGATCGGCACCTCGACCACGGGCGGGGCCTCGACCACGGGTGCGACCGCGACCGGCTCGACGGCCGGCACCTCGACCACGACGGGCTCGGCGACGGGCGCCACCGGCAGCACCGGCTCCGCGGCGATCGGCGGCGGCACGGGGGTGCCGTGCGCCGGCGTGCCGCCCAGCGGGCGGACCTGGTACGCCTGCGGGTCGAGGCTGCCGGACGGCCCGCGGTCGGCGAGCGAGCGCACCGGTACGTGGCCGGTCATCAGCGAAGGGTCCGGGATCGGCGGGCCGGCGTGCAGCGGGCGCCGCACGGGCTGGGCGGGCGCCGGCGGAGCCTGGGCCTCGACCGGGGCGGGCGCCACCGGCTGCGGGGCCGGAACCGGGGCCGGGGGGACAACCGGTTCTGCGCCTGCCGGCGCGAGCTGCTCCGGCACCAGCTGCTCAGGCACGAGCTGCTCAGGCACCGGCTGCCCGGGCAAGAACTGCGCCGGCACCGGCTGCTGGAGCTCCGGTGCGAACACCTCGGCGACCGGCAGCGGCGGGTTCAGCGGCGGCCAGGAGGGCTCGACCGGGACGCCCGCGGGCGGCGTCTGCGGCAGCGGCTCGGCGACCGTGCGCAGCGGCATGGTCTCGCCCAGCGCGGCGGGCACCGCGACCGGCGGGGCCGGGTGCTCGATCACGTTGACGGTCTCCACGGCACCGAGCAGCGGCTCGCCCCAGGAGCCCTGCGGACCGGGCATCAGGAGCTCGTCCTCCTCCTCGTCCAACTGGTCGAGGAAGGTGTACGCCGGGCGCGGCTCGGTCGCCCAGACCTGGCCGGGCGGCTGCGCGCCGGGCATGCCGGTGCCCTCCGGCGGGCCGAGCGGGTCGGCACCGCCGTGCGGCTGCTCCGGTACTCCCGCGCTCGGGACGCGGCCGCCATCGGTCATGTCAAAGCTCCTTCCAGGCCGCATCCGCGACCTCGGCGGCGCGGCCATGACCGCAGCGCCCAACTCCGCTGGGGCAGGGCCGCGGACGGCCCGCCCCTGCACCTACTGGCGGCCACCGCGCACACGGCGGCCGTCGGCTCCGGCGCGCTGCTCCACCCCGGCGGCGCAGCGGGCCCTGCCGGGCTGGCGCACCATCAGGAACAACGACGGCCCGGGGCAACCGGCACGTCCGCGCCGGAACCCTAGGGCATTCTTCCGGCCCGGCCCGCATCGCGTCGAATGTACGCAAGATGTGTCGATGCAGGTTGCACCGCGTCAAATCGGTACCAACCAGTCCGGATCGGACACGATCCATCGGGTGTGCGCAGCCCGGACGCCACCCTACCGGCCGGGGCCGACGCTCTCTCGAATCCGTGTCCGGATGCGACGTGGATCACCGTCGGCCGCACCGTACACGGTTTCAGGCGGCCTTGGCCCAGAGGATCAGGGTGTGGTCGGCCGGGCCGAAGGAGGGGCGGTCCTGACCGGCGCGCGCCGGAGCGAGCGGCGCGGACTGGAGCAGTGCGCCGTCCACCCGGTAGCCGGCGCCCTCGGCGATCCGCCGGAGCTCCCCGGCCTCGGCCAGGTTGCTGGCCACCACGACCAGGCGGTCCGGCCGCCGGGCCACCACGGCCCGGACCAGTTCGGCGCCGCCGGACCCGACCAGCACCGCGTCCGGCTCCGGCAGTCCGCCGAGCGCCTCGGCGCCCACCCCCTGGACCACCTCGACCTCGACGGCGTGCCGACGGGCGGCCACCGCGAGCCGGGCGCAGGCGGCGGCGTCGGCCTCCACCGCGACCACGGCGGCGCCGAGGCGCGCGGCGTCGACCGCGAGCGCGGCGCCGCCGTCGCCGACCGTCCAGACCAGGTCGCCGGGAACCGGCCCCAGCCGGGCCAGGGCCAACGCGCGGACGTGCGCGGGGAGCTCAGGCTCCTCGTCCTCCGCGCCGGCCCGGGCATCGGCCCCCGCGTACGCCGGGGCGGGCAGGGCCCAGCCGCGCTCCGGCGCGGGGAAGCCGAGCGGGCGCCCGGCGAGCCAGCCGGCCGCCTCGGTGCCGGCGGGGGGCCGGCCGCCGCCGATCACCAGCACCACGCTCGGGTCGCGCCAGTCGCGGTCGGGCACCCGGTCGGAGGTGAGGACGGTGACGTCCTCCTCCGGGGTGCCGAGCGCCTCGCAGACCACGAAGGTGCGGTGCACCCCGTGGAGCATCAGGGCGAGTTCGGCGGGGCCGGCATCGGCGGTGGTGAGGACGGCGACCTTGGGATGGGCCCGGCAGATGTTGGCCGCGCGGCGCAGCCGGCCGCCGTGCACGGAGACCACCTGGGCGTCCTCCCAGGCCATCCCGGCCCGGGCGAACGCGGTGGCGACCGAGGACACCGCGGGCAGCACCTCGAGTTCCAGCCCGTACTCGGGACGCCGCAGGGTGCGCACCACCCCGAAGAAGCCGGGGTCGCCCTCGGCGACCACCACGGCGGCGCCGCGGTGGTCGGCCAGCCGGTGGGCGGCGTCGGCGATGCTGCCGAGTGCGATGCGTTCGGCCTCCGCCGGGACGGGCAGGGCGTTCAGTTGATAGGGCGCCCCCGCCACCAGGGTCGCCCCGGCCAGCGCGGAGGCCGCCGCCTCGGTGAGTGGGGTGCCGTCCCACCCGATGACCGTGATCCGGTCAGCCATCTGCGGCTGTTCTCCCTCGTCCGTCCACCCCGCGGGCGGCCTGCCCCGGCACGCCCCAGGAGAGGCTACCCGGTGCGCTCCCCCGCTCGTCGCAGGACCGATCCGTCCGGACCCGGGCGGCCGCCGGTCAGTCCCGCAGCAGGTAGCGCTGCTCCGCCCAGTCGGGCTGGGGCTCCTCCAGGTCCTCCGGCAGCAGGCTCCAGACGATCAGGTCGGATCTGCTCCCGGCGGCGGGGCGGGTGGTGCGGTCGCCCGGCGCGCGGTCGTCCCGGACTATCCAGGCGCTGCGCAGCACTCCCTCGCTGATGCAGCCGGTCTTCTGGGCGACCTGCTGGCCGGCGGTGTTGCCGGCGGCGGTGCGCAGCTCCAGGCGGTGGAAGCCGCGGTCCTCGAAGAGCCACTGGGCCACGCCGAGCACGGCCTCCGGGGCGTAGCCCTCGCCGCGCGCCCAGGGCGCGGTGATCCCGGTGAGCTCGGTGGAGCGCAGCCGCCAGTCGGTGCCGCGGAGTTCGACCCGGCCGACCACCCGTTGGGTGAGGTGCTCGGTGACCACGAAGCCGATGCCCCGGCCCTCGGCCCGCCGGGCCGGGGCGAGACGGCGGATCCACTCCAGCGCGTGCGCCTCGGTGAACGGTTGCGGGACGGCCGTCCAGGTGTTGACCTGCTCGTCGGCCATCATCGCCACCAGGCTGGGGGCGTCGGCGTCCGCGGGCGGGCGCAGCAGCAGCCGTTCGGTGCTGATGGCGGTCTCGGGGAAGCTCGCTGCCATTGCCGTCTCTCCTCGCCGGGTCGTCGACGCACGGTACGCCGCGCCCCTCCTCGGGCGTGCCAGGGTACCCGCTGTCCCGCGACGGTCCGTCAGGTACGCCGCCGTTGTGACGACGGCTCGTCAGATTCGCCTCCGGCGGTGCCGTCCCCCCTGCATACTGCCCGACCGGGCCCCCGCCGTGGTGCGGCGGGGGCCCGGTCGCGGGGGTCCGTGGGCGGCTCAGAAGGCGGGGATCACGGAGCCCTGGAAGGTGTCGTCGATGTACTTCTTCACCTCGGCGGAGTGCAGCAGCTCGGCCAGCTTCTTGACCCGCGGGTCGGCCTCGTTGCCCTTCTTGACGGCCAGGATGTTGGCGTACGGGTTGCCCGCGGCCTTCTCCAGCAGGATGGCGTCGGTGGCCGGCTTCAGGCCGGAGTCCAGGGCGTAGTTGCCGTTGATGACGGCGGCGTCCAGGTCGTCCAGGGCGCGCGGCAGCTGGGCCGCCTCCAGCTCCTTGAACTTGAGGTTCTTGGGGTTGGTGGCGATGTCCTGGACGGTGGCGGCGGTGCCGGCGCCGCCCTTGAGGGTGATCACGTTGTTGTCGGCGAGCAGCTTGAGCGCCCGGCCCTCGTTGGTGGCGTCGTTGGGGACGCCGACCTGCGCGCCGTCCTTGAGGTCGCCGACGGCCTTGGCCTTCTTGGAGTAGACGCCGAGCGGCTCCAGGTGCACCGGCTCGACCGAGACGATGCTGGTGCCGTTCTTCTGGTTGAAGTCCTCCAGGTACGGCACGTGCTGGAAGAAGTTGGCGTCCGCGGAGCCGTCCTGGACCGCCGTGTTCGGGGTCACGTAGTCGCTGACCACCTTGATGTCCAGCTTGAGCCCCGCCTTGGCCGCCAGGTTGTCCTTGACGTACTGGAGGATCTGGGCGTGCGGGGTGGGGCTGGCGACGACGGTCAGCGCCTTGTTCGGGTCGGCCGAGGCACCGGCGGTGGAGGAGCCGGAGCTGCTGCAGGCGGCGAGCGAGAGGGCGAGGCCGGCGGTGGCGATGACGGTGGTGGTCTTCAGGACGTTACGCACGAAAAGTGCCTTTCTGCGGGGTTGCGGTCGGCCGTCCGGGCCGTGGTGACGGACCGGAGGCCGGGTACTCGCCGGGCTCTGGATCGGCCGGCGGGGTCAGTGGGAGACGAGCTCGTCGTCCGCGGCGCCGCGGCGGCGGCCGCCGAACAGCAGGCCGAGCGGGCTGGGGTAGGAGCCGCGGTGGGCGAGGTGGCGGGCGATCCGGTCGCCGATCAGCTGGAGCACCGTCACGATGACGACCAGCTCGGCGACGATCACCCACATGAAGGTGGTCTGGAAGCGCAGGTAGCCGTAGCGGTACGCCAGGTCACCGAGGCCGCCGCCGCCGACGGTGCCGGCCATCGCGGAGAAGCCGATCAGGGCGATCACCGTGGTGGTGACGGAGGCGACCAGCGCGGGCAGCGCCTCCGGCAGCAGGGTCTTGCGGACGATGGTCCAGGTGGAGCCGCCCATCGCCTGGACGGCCTCGACCAGGCCGGGGTCGACCTCGCGGACGGAGGTCTCGACCAGCCGGGCGAAGAACGGGACGGCGCCGACCGCGAGCGGCACGGCGGCGGCCTGCCAGCCGAGCGAGGTGCCCACCACCCAGCGGGTGAACGGGATCAGTGCCACGATCAGGATGATGAACGGGATCGAGCGGCCGACGTTGACGATGACGCCGAGCACCCGGGCGACCGGCAGGTTCTGCAGCATCCCGCCCTTGTCGGTGAGGACCAGCAGCAGACCGACCGGCAGGCCGATCACGATGGTCGCGGCGGCGGCGACGCCGACCATGCCGAGGGTCTCCCAGGTGGCGGGCCACATCAGGTCCTGCATCTGGTCCCAGGTCAGGGTGTTGCTCATGCCACCGCTCCGTCCGCCGCGCCGAGTACGTCCACCTGCAGGCCCTGCTCGCGCAGGAAGCCGATCGGCACCACGTTGTCCTGGTGGCGGCCGGGCAGTTCGACCCGCATCCGGCCGACCATCCGGCCCGCGATGGTCTCCACCGCGGCGCCCAGGATGTTGATGTCGATCTGGTAGGTACGGGCCAGCTGGGAGATGAACGGCTGGGCCGGGGTGTCGCCCTGGAAGGTGACCTCGACGACGGTGTGGCCGGGGTGGCCGGACCCGAAGTCGCCGAGCGGGAAGAGGTCCCGGGCGAGCTGGGAGCCCTCGGTGGCGAGCAGGTCGTTCAGGGCCCCGGACTCGACCACCCGGCCGCCGCGCATCAGGGCGGCCGAGTCGCAGACCGACTTGATCACGTCCATCTCGTGGGTGATCAGGAGCACCGTCAGGCCGAGCCGCTGGTTGAGCTCGCGCAGCAGCTGCAGGATGGAGCGGGTGGTCTCCGGGTCGAGGGCCGAGGTGGCCTCGTCGGAGAGCAGCACCTTGGGGTCGCCGGCCAGGGCACGGGCGATCCCGACCCGCTGCTTCTGCCCGCCGGAGAGCTGGCTCGGGTAGCTGCGGGCCTTGTCGGCGAGGCCGACCAGGTCGAGCAGCTCGGCGGCGCGGCGGCGGCGCTGGGTCCGGTCCTGGCCGATGATCTCCAGCGGCAGCTCGACGTTCTCCTGCACGGTGCGCGAGGCCAGCAGGTTGAAGTGCTGGAACACCATGCCGATCCGGCGGCGGGCCTCGCGCAGCTCGCGGCCGGCCCGGTGCTCGCTGCCGGCCAGCGCGGTGAGGTCGAGGCCGTCCACGGTGACGGTGCCGGAGCTGGGCCGCTCCAGCATGTTGACGCAGCGGATGAGGGTGGACTTGCCGGCGCCGCTGGTGCCGACGACTCCGTAGACCTCGCCCTCGCGGACGTGCAGGTCGACGCCGTCGAGGGCGGTGACCTCGCGGCCCCGGGAACGGTAGACCTTCCTCAGGTCCTTGGTGGTGATCACAGCTGCTTCCGTTGTTCGTGGGCGGACGGCCGTGCGGCCGGAACGCCGATGGCGGTCAGCGGCATGCCGGGCACGCCGGTGCAGGTGAAAAAAGGGGGGGTCGGTTCGGTCCGTACGTCGATCGTGGCCGCTGGGCGGCGGTGACGCGCGGGGACATGGCCCTAACGAGTCATCAGTGACCCGTGGACCGGTGCGCCTGGGACGGCGCGAAGGGGATTACTCGCTTCGGGGCGCGAGCGGGGGGACGGTGGCCCTCAGCGGTGACACATTCGACGGCACATGCATCGCTCACCTGCCGGCGCGGTGCCGGTGGGGATGCATGTCGTCGTCGCAGTCATGGATGCAAGTAAATCAGACATATGCACGCGGTCCCAATGAGCAGGACCAGCTGTCCGGAATGCGGACACGGCCTTTGTGCGCCAAGGCCGACGGCGCCCGCCTGTGGAGGCGGGCGCCGTCGGCGGGGCGGAGTTCAGGCAGCGAGCGAGGTCGCGACCGGCTTCTCCAGGGTGACGATGCTGAGCCGGCGGGAGACCTCCCGCACGGCGGTCTGGCGGTACCCCTGGCGGGCGTACAGGCGCAGGTTGGCGAGGCTGCGGTGGCCGGTGAACAGCGCGAAGGCACTGACCGCGTGCTCGGCGGTCAGCCGGCGCTCGACCGCGTCCAGCAGGCGGCGGCCCAGGCCGTGCCGCTGGATCCGCGGGTGCACCACCAGCCGGCCGATGTGCCCGACGCCCTGCTCGTCCACCCAGCCGCGCACCGTGCCGACGACCTCGTCGCCGAGCCGCGCCACCAGGACGTGCCGCTCGGCGATCTCCTCCCGGAGGCTCTCCAGGCTCTGCGTCAGCGGATCGATCGACCAGTCCGAGTACAGCTCGGCCTCGCTCTGGTAGCCGAGGTACTGGAGCTTGAGGATCTGCTCCGCGTCCTGCTCGTTCGCCGCCGAGATGCTCACACTCATGCCCATGTACGGGGCCTCCCCATGGATCGTGCCCGGCGCGACGAGTGAGGGTCTCGCACCGGCCGCCTGCCGAGGTGTGCCCGGACGGGGATCGGCCCGGTCCGGGGGATAGCGCACGCCGCGCCCCTCCGGACGGCATCGCCGCCCGCCGGACCGGACCAGCGCTCACGCTCAGTATCCGGAACCACGGGCGACCGTCAAGAGCGACGTTCGCCACCGCTCTACCCAGCGGCCGCCCGCTCTCAACCTCCCGGCCGCCCGACGTGGCGAGCGTCACTCAACCTTCACCGGCCGGCCAGTCCTGGCGCCGGGCCGCCAGGAGCACCCGAAGACAGCCCAGGCAGCGGGATCTGGTCGGGCCGAGCGAGCCGCGCGGCACCCCGAGGCGGCGGGCCAGCTGGCCGTACGTGAGGTCCGGCGAGGCGGCCAGGGCGGCGAGCAGCTCGGGGCAGCGGCCCGGCAGGGTGGCGAGGGCGCGGCGTACGGCGCGGTGGAGTTCGGCGCGGGCGAGGTGCTCGGCCGGATCGAGGTGACGCTGCGTCACGATGGGGACGGGGGTCTCCGGTGGGTGCCGGCGGGCGATGAGGGCCTCCCGGACGGCCAGACCGCGGAGCCAGGCCTGGGTCTGGGCGGGGATTCCGGCCGCGGCCCGTTCCAGCGCCCGGAGCCAGACGGACTGCTCGAGGTCGTCGGGGTCGGCGCCGCTGCCGCGGGCCAGCGCGGCCAGGAAGGGGAGCAGGTCGGGGCGCAGGTCGCGGACGGGGATCACACCGGGTATGACCTCGGCCGCGGGCTCCCGGACACGGCCGGGGGCCGCCGACCACCCGCACGGGAGGGGGAGGTGCCGCAGGGACGGAGGCCACGGTGCGGCGGTCGCACGCCGAGCGCCACTGCCGGGGGGTCGACAGGGGCGCTCGGGGCTGCGGGGGTCAGGGCCGGAGCCACTCCTGCTGGGCGGCCAGGTCGGTCTTCAGCTCTTCGAGTTGGGTGGCGACGGCGCTGGGGGCGGTGCCGCCGCGGCCGTTGCGGGAGGCGATCGCGCCATGGACGCTGAGGACGGAGCGGACCTCGGGGGTCAGGTGCTCGGAGATCTCGGCGAACTGCTGGTCGGTCAGGTCGGCGAGCTCGATGCCCCGGGCCTCGCAGACCTTGACGCAGGCACCGGCGACCTCGTGCGCGACCCGGAACGGGACGCCCTGCCGGACCAGCCACTCGGCGATGTCGGTGGCCAGCGAGAAGCCGGCCGGGGCCAGCTCCTCCAGCCGCTCGCGGTGCACGGTGAGGGTGGCCATCATGCCGGTGAAGGCCGGCAGCAGGACCTCCAGGGTGTCGCAGGAGTCGAAGACCGGCTCCTTGTCCTCCTGCAGGTCGCGGTTGTACGCGAGCGGCAGCGCCTTGAGGGTGGCCAGCAGGCCGGTGAGGTTGCCGATCAGGCGGCCGGACTTGCCCCGGGCCAGCTCCGCGATGTCCGGGTTCTTCTTCTGCGGCATGATCGAGGAACCGGTGGAGAAGGCGTCGTGCAGCGTGATGAAGCCGAACTCCTTGGTGTTCCAGATGATCACCTCCTCCGCGATCCGGGAGAGGTTGATCCCGATCATCGCCGTCACGAAGGCGAACTCGGCGACGAAGTCCCGCGAGGCCGTGCCGTCGATCGAGTTGCCGACCGAGCCGCGCTCGAAGCCCAGCTCGGCGGCGACCGCCTCCGGGTCCAGGCCGAGCGAGGAGCCGGCGAGGGCGCCGGAGCCGTACGGGGAGACGGCGGTGCGGGTGTCCCACTGGCGCAGCCGCTCGGCGTCCCGGCCGAGGGCCTGCACGTGCGCGAGGACGTGGTGGGCGAACAGGACGGGCTGCGCGTGCTGGAGGTGGGTGCGGCCCGGCATCGCGGTGTCCGGGTGGGCCTCGGCGAGGCCCACCAGGGCGTGCTGGAGGTCCAGCAGCAGACCCCCGATGATCTTCGCGTGGTCCCGCAGGTACATCCGGAACAGGGTGGCGATCTGGTCGTTGCGCGAGCGGCCGGCCCGCAGCTTGCCGCCGAGGTCCGGGCCGAGCCGCTCCAGCAGGCCGCGCTCCAGCGCGGTGTGCACGTCCTCGTCGGCGACCGTGCCGGTGAAGGCGCCGGAGTCGACGTCGGCCAGCAGCCGGTCGAGGCCGGCCAGCATCGCGGCCAGTTCCTCGTCGTCGAGCAGGCCGGCCTTGTGCAGCACCTTGGCGTGCGCCTTGGAGCCCGCGATGTCGTAGGGCGCGAGGCGCCAGTCGAAGTGCACCGAGGCGGAGAGCCTGGCCAGTGCCTCGGAGGGGCCGTCGGCGAATCGCGCGCCCCAGAGGCGGACGTCTGCGGGCTGGTCGGCGGGCATCGCTCGGGCTCCTTCAGCGGTAGGGGAGGTCCCGGCTGCCGGGGGTGACAGCCGGGACCGGGTGGGGATGGCTCAGGCCAGGTCGCGCCGGGCCGCGATCTTCGAGGAGAGGCCGAAGATCTCGATGAAGCCCTTGGACATCGACTGGTCGAAGGTGTCGCCGGTGTCGTAGGTGGCCAGGTTGAAGTCGTACAGCGACTGGTCGGACTTGCGCCCGTTGACCACCGCGCGGCCGCCGTGCAGGACCAGCCGGATGTCGCCGGAGACGCTCTGGTTGGCCTCGTTGACGAAGCCGTCCAGCGCGCGCTTGAGCGGGGAGAACCACAGGCCGTCGTAGACCAGCTCGGCCCAGCGCTGCTCGACCTGCCGCTTGTAGCGGGCCAGTTCGCGCTCGACCGTGACGTTCTCCAGCGCCTGGTGGGCGGTGATCAGGGCGATCGCGCCGGGGGCCTCGTAGATCTCCCGGGACTTGATGCCGACCAGCCGGTCCTCGACCATGTCGAGCCGGCCGACGCCCTGGGCGCCGGCGCGCTTGTTGAGCTCCTCGATGGCCTGGAGCACGGTGACCTTGCGGCCGTCGATCGCGACCGGGACGCCGGCCTCGAAGGTGATGACCACCTCGTCGGCCTCGCGCGGGGTGGCCGGGTTCTGGGTGTACTCGTAGACGTCCTCGATCGGGGCGTTCCAGATGTCCTCCAGGAAGCCCGTCTCCACCGCCCGCCCGAAGACGTTCTGATCGATCGAGTACGGGGACTTCTTGGTGGTCGCGATCGGCAGGCCCTTGGCCTCGGCGAAGGCGATCGCCTTGTCCCGGGTCATCGCGTAGTCGCGCACCGGGGCGATGCACTTCAGGCCCGGGGCCAGCGAGTTGATGCCGACCTCGAAGCGCACCTGGTCGTTGCCCTTGCCGGTGCAGCCGTGCGCGACGGTGGTGGCACCGTGCTTGTGCGCGGCGGCGACCAGGTGCTTGACGATGGTCGGCCGCGAGAGCGCGGAGACCAGCGGGTACTGGCCCTGGTAGAGGGCGTTGGCCTTGAGCGCCGGGAGGCAGTACTCGTCGGCGAACTCCTCGCGGGCGTCCGCGACCTCGGCTTCGACCGCGCCGCAGTCGAGCGCACGCTGGCGGATCTTCTCCAGGTCCTCGCCGCCCTGGCCGACGTCGACGGCGACGGCGATGACCTCGGCGCCGGTCTCCTCGGCGATCCAGCCGATGCAGACGGACGTGTCCAGACCGCCCGAGTAGGCGAGTACGACGCGCTCGGTCACGGCTTTCTCCTTCACAAGAGGTAACGAACAGGGCAGGGGAACGGCGCTGTGCGGGATCCCATGCGGCGTTAGGCATAAGTATGCATCACCGCGTATGAAACGCCAAACAGCGTTCCGGGGACGGAATGCGGGCTACTGGACCTTGGCCTGGGCCAGCTGCATCAGGTGGTCGGCCAGTGCCTGGCCGCCCGCCGGATCGCGGCTGATCAGCAGCACGGTGTCGTCACCGGCGATGGTGCCGATCACCTCGTAGACCTCGGCCGCATCGATCGCCGAGGCGAGGAACTGCGCGGCCCCGGGCGGGGTGCGCAGCACCACGAGGTTGCCGGAGGCGGTGGCGGACACCATGAGCTCGCCCGCCAGCCGGGCCATCCGGCCCTCGCTGGCGGACTCCCCCATCGGCGCGCGCGGCGTCCGGTCGCCGCCCTCGGCCGGGACGGCGTAGATGAGCGCGCCGTCCCGGTTGCGGATCTTCACCGCGCCCAACTCGTCCAGGTCCCGGGAGAGCGTGGCCTGGGTGACCACCAGCCCGTCGTCGGCCAGCAGCTTGGCCAGCTGGCTCTGCGAACGGACGGGCTGACGGGTCAACAGGTCCACGATCCGCCGGTGGCGCGCGGTGCGGGTCTGTGGGACCTGCGACGTCGGCCCGGCGGCGGACTGGTCGGAGTGGGGAGCGGTCATACGATGATTCTCCTGGACTGCGCTCAGCTGTTCGCGTCGGGGGCGGGCTCCCGCACCGACCGGAGGATCTCCGGCAGCGCGGCCAGGAAGGTGTCCGCGTCCTGCTCGGACAGCACCAGCGGCGGCACCAGCCGGACGGCGTCCGGCACCGCCGCGTTCACCAGGAAGCCGGCCTGCTGGGCCGCGGCCTGCACCTGGCCGGCCACCGGCTCGGTCAGCACGATGCCCAGCAGCAGGCCGCTGCCGCGGACGTGCCCGACCAGCGGGTCGCCGATCGCCTCGACACCCTGGCGGATCCGCTCGCCGAGCTTGGCGGCGTGCTCCAGCAGGCCCTCGGACTCGATCGTGTCGAGCACCGCCAGCCCGGCCGCGGCGACCACCGGGTTTCCGCCGAAGGTGGTGCCGTGCTGGCCCGGGTGGAGCAGCTCGGCCGCCGGACCGAAGGCGACGGCGGCACCGATCGGCAGGCCGCCACCCAGGCCCTTGGCCAGGGTGACGACGTCCGGCTCGATGCCCTCGAAGGCCTGGTGGGCGAACCAGTGGCCGGTCCGGCCGATCCCGGTCTGGATCTCGTCCAGCACCAGCAGGGTGCCGGTGGCCCGGGTGATCTCGCGGGCCGCCCGCAGGTAGCCCTCGGGCAGCGGGACGGCGCCATTCTCGCCCTGGATCGGCTCCAGGAAGACGGCGGCGGTCTCGGTGCTGACGGCCGCCCGCAGCGCCTCGATGTCGCCGAACGGGACGTGCAGCACCTCGCCGGGCAGCGGGCGGAACGGGTCCTGCTTGGCGGGCTGGGCGGTGAGGGCGAGCGCGCCCATGGTCCGGCCGTGGAAGGCGCCCTCGACCGAGATCAGCTGGGTCCGGCCGGTCAGCCGGCTGATCTTGAACGCCGCTTCGTTGGCCTCGGCGCCGGAGTTGCAGAAGAACACCCGGCCCTCGCGGCCGAACAGCCCGAGCAGCCGCTCGGCGAGCCGGACGGTCGGCTCGGCGATGAACAGGTTGGAGACGTGGCCGAGGGTCGCGATCTGGGCGGTGACCGCCTCGACGATCGCCGGGTGGGCGGTGCCCAGCGCGTTCACCGCGATGCCGCCGACCAGGTCCAGGTACTCCTTGCCGTCGGCGTCCCAGAAGCGGGCGCCGGCGCCCCGCACCAGCGGGATCCGCGGGGTGCCGTAGTTGTCCATCAGCGCGTGCTGCCACCGCTCGGTGAGCTCGGTGTTGGTGCCGGTCATGCCAGTCCCCCCCGTACGGGCACCTCGTCGTCGGGGACGACCATGGTGCCGATTCCTTCGTCGGTGAAGATCTCCAGGAGCAGGCTGTGCTGCACCCGGCCGTCCAGGACCCGGGCGGTGCCCACGCCGGAGCGCACCGCGCGCAGGCAGCCCTCCATCTTGGGCAGCATGCCGGTGGCCAGGGTCGGCAGCATCTCCTCCAGTTCGGAGCCGGTGAGCTTGCTGATCACGTCGTCCGAGTCCGGCCAGTCGCGGTAGAGGCCCTCGACGTCGGTGAGGATCACCAGCATCTCGGCACCCAGCGCCACCGCCAGCGCCGAGGCGGCGGTGTCCGCGTTGATGTTGTAGACATGGCCGTCGGCGCCGCGGGCGATCGAGGAGATCACCGGGATCCGGCCGTCCCCGATCAGCGCCTTCACCGCGCCGGCCTCGATGTTGACGATGTCGCCGACCAGGCCGATGTCCACCTGCTCGCCGTCCACCACGGCGTACCGCTTGACGGCCGTCATGGTGTGCGCGTCCTCACCGGTCATCCCGACCGCGAACGGACCGTGCGCGTTCAGCAGGCCGACCAGCTCGCGCTGCACCTGGCCCGCCAGCACCATCCGCACCACGTCCATGGTCTCCGGCGTGGTCACCCGCAGACCGGCGGTGAACGAGGACTCCAGGCCCAGCTTCTCCAGTTGCGCGCTGATCTGCGGGCCGCCGCCGTGCACCACCACCGGGTGCAGCCCGGCGTAGCGCAGGAAGACCACGTCCTGGGCGAAGGCCGCCTTGAGGTCCTCGTCCACCATGGCGTTGCCGCCGAACTTGATCACGATGGTCTTGCCGTGGAAGCGCTCCAGCCAGGGCAGCGCCTCGATCAACGTGCGGGCCTTGGGCAACGCGGTGTTGTTACGGGCCTGTTCGCCCTTGGGTGCGATCTGCACGGTGTCCCCCGGATCAGGTCGAGTAGGCGCTGTTCTCGTGCACGTAGTCGGCGGTCAGGTCGTTGGTCCAGACACTGACCGCGGCCCGACCGGCCTTCAGGTCGGCGGTGATGACCACCTCGCGGTCCGTCATCGAGACCAGCGAGCGGTCCTCGCCCACGCTGCCGTCGCGGCAGACCCAGACGCCGTTGATCGCGACGTCCAGCCGGTCGGGGTCGAAGGCGGCGGCGGTGGTGCCGATCGCGGCCAGCACCCGGCCCCAGTTCGGGTCCTCGCCGTGGATGGCGCACTTGAGGAGGTTGTTGCGGGCCACCGTACGGGCGACCTCGACGGCCTCCTCCTCGGTGGCGGCGTTGACGATGTCGATCCGGATGTCCTTGCTGGCGCCCTCGGCGTCACCGATCAGCTGGCGGGCCAGGTCGGCACAGACCGTGCGGACGGCCTCGGCGAACTCGACCTGGTCCGGGACGACGCCGCTGGCGCCGGAGGCCAGCAGCAGCACGGTGTCGTTGGTCGACATGCAGCCGTCGGAGTCGATCCGGTCGAAGGTGGTGCGGGTGCCGGCGCGCAGCGCGGCGTCCAGCGCGGGGGCCTCGACGGCGGCGTCGGTGGTGATCACCACCAGCATGGTGGCCAGGCCGGGGGCGAGCATGCCCGCGCCCTTGGCCATGCCGCCGACCGTCCAGCCGGCCGGGCCGGCGACCTCGGCGGTCTTGTGCACGGTGTCGGTGGTCTTGATGGCGATGGCGGCCGACTCGCCGCCGTCCGGGCTGAGCGCCTTGACCGCCTGCTCGACCCCTGGCAGCAGGATGTCCATCGGCAGCCGCTCGCCGATCAGGCCGGTGGAGCAGACCGCCACCTCGCCGGCGCCGGTGCCGAGTTCGGCGGCCACCTTCTCGGCGGTGGCGTGGGTGTCCTGGAAGCCGAGCGGGCCGGTGCAGGCGTTGGCGCCACCGGAGTTGAGGACCACGGCGGCCAGCCGGCCGGCCTTCAGCACCTGCTCGGACCAGAGCACCGGCGCGGCCTTGACCCGGTTGGAGGTGAAGACGCCCGCGGCGGCGAAGGCCGGACCGTCGTTGACCACCAGCGCGAGGTCCGGGGTGCCGGAGGCCTTGATGCCGGCGGTGACACCGGCTGCCCGGAAGCCCTTCGCCGCCGTCACGCCCACGTTCTGACTGTCGGTCACGGTGCGACTCCGTTCAGCGGAAGGCCCAGCTCCTCGGGGAGGCCGAGGGCGATGTTCATGCTCTGCACCGCGCCGCCGGCGGTGCCCTTCACCAGGTTGTCGATCGCGCTGATCGCGATGATCCGCCCGGCGTGCTCGTCCAGGGCGACCTGCACCAGCGCGGCGTTCGAGCCGTAGACCGAACTGGTCTGCGGCCACTGGCCCTCGGGCAGCAGGTGGACGAACGGCTCGCCTGCGAAGGCCTCCGCGTAGGCGGCGCGCAGCGAGGCGGCGGTGGTGCCGGGCTTCGCCTTGGCGCTGCAGGTCGCCAGGATGCCGCGGGGCATCGGGGCCAGGGTCGGTGTGAAGGAGACGGTGATCTCCTCCCCCGCCACCGGGCCGAGGTTCTGCGCCATCTCCGGGGTGTGCCGGTGGCCGCCGCCGACGCCGTACGGGCTCATCGAGCCCATCACCTCGCTGCCGAGCAGGTGCGGCTTGGCCGCCTTGCCGGCGCCGGAGGTGCCGGAGGCCGCCACCACCACGGCCTCGGGCTCGGCCAGCCGGGCCGCGTAGGCGGGGAAGAGCGCGAGCGAGACGGCGGTCGGGTAGCAGCCGGGGACGGCGATCCGCTTGCTGCCCTTGAGCGCGGCGCGGTGGCCGGGCAGCTCGGGCAGGCCGTACGGCCAGGTGCCGGCGTGCGGCGAGCCGTAGAACCGCTCCCAGGTGGCGGCGTCCCGGAGCCGGAAGTCCGCGCCGCAGTCGACCACCAGCACGTCCTCGCCGAGCGCCTCGGCGACGGCGGCGGACTGCCCGTGCGGCAAGCCGAGGAAGACGATGTCGTGGCCGGCGAGCACCTCGGGGGTGGTCGGTTCCAGCACCCGGTCGGCGAGCGGGATCAGGTGCGGCTGCAGGGTGCCGAAGCGGGCCCCGGCGTTGGACCCGCCGGTCAGCGCGCCGATCTCGATCTCGGGGTGGCCGAGCAGCAGGCGCAGCGCCTCGCCCCCCGCGTACCCGCTCGCGCCGGCGACGGCGACTCGCAATGCCATGACGTTCCCTTCTCGGACTTGGCATGAATATACGCAGCTCGGAACATTCATGCAAGGAGCTCCCAGGTAAGGGTACCCTAAATCACTGGGTGGGTCCGTCGGTCGGCGGCCCGGGGTGCCGCTCACCTTCCGGGGCCCGGGTGACGGCCCCGCAGAATGCCGCTGTCCTCAGGGGGAACGGGACCCGGCCGGCGGGCGGCCCGCGGCGGTCAGCCGAGGTCCAGCCGGCGGGCCAGGTCGAGCAGGTCCGGCAGGCGCAGCACCCGGCCGGCGAAGCCCGGCAGCGGGACGTGCAGCGGCTCCCGCCAGCGGGCCGGGACCGCATCGAGGCCGTACACCGCACCGGCCAGGCCGCCGGTGACCGCGGCGACGGTGTCGGTGTCGCCGCCCAGGTCGACCGCGGCGCGCAGGGCGCGCTCGAACGAGCGGGTACTGCGCAGCGCCCACACGGCCGACCCCAGGCAGGGCCAGACCGCCCCGTTGAACTCGGTCGCCCGCTCGGGCTGCCAGTCGGGTGCCAGCACCACCGCGTACCGCTCCCGGTGGTCGGGGTGGACCTCGGCCAGCGCGGCGGGCAGCTCGGCCAGCGGGTCGCCACCGGCCAGCGCGGCGCGGACCAGGGCGTGGAAGAGCGCGGTGCCCTCCCAGGCGGCGCGGTCGCCGTGGGTCAGCGCGGCGATCCTGCGGGCGGCGGCCATCGTCCCGGCCCGGTCGAGGCGGGCGAAGTGGACGGCCGAGGTGGTGGCGCGCATCAGCGAGCCGTTGCCGGCCGCGCGCAGCGTGGACCGGAAGTGGACGCCCGCGGCCACGTCCCAGGGCAGCCCGCCGCCGAGCACGCACTCGGTCTGGATCCCGATGTCCTTGGGCTCGGCGGCGGCCCAGCGGCGGAAGCGGTCGAAGATGTCCGGCAGGTCGAGCCCGCCGCGCTCCAGCAGCGACTCGGCCAGCAGGACGGCCTGCTGGGTGTCGTCGGTGGCCTCGCCCGGCTCCCAGCCCCCGCCGCCGCACATCTCGCCGCCGTCGCCCGTCTCGCCACCGGCACCGGCACCGGCACCGGCACCGGGCGGGCCGTCGTCGGGGAAGCGGGCCGAGAACGCCCCGGGCGGGCCGAACTCGAACGGGGCTCCCAGCGCGTCACCCACCGCGGAGCCCACCACCGCACCGGCCGCCCGGCCGCCCCCCGCTCACCGGCTAGCTCCTGACCGCGCGCAGCACGACGAACTTCGGGTTGCCGGAGACCAGTTCGCAGTTGCCGAACAGCCGGCGCAGCTTCAGGTGGTAGCCGAGGTGGCGGTTGCCGACCACCCACAACTCGCCGCCCTGGCGCAGCGCGTCGCGGGCGCCGGTGAACATCCGCCAGGCGGTCGCGTCGGTGGTCGCCTGGTGGCTGTGGAACGGCGGGTTGTTGAGCACCAGGTCCACCGAGCCGGCCGGGACGCCCGCGAGTCCGTCCCCGACCCGGAAGTCGGCCACCGCGCCGAGGCCGGTGTTGGCCCGGAAGGTGGCTTCGGCGGAGGCGAGGGCCTGGTGCGACTCGTCCACGAAGATCAGCTCGGCCGCGGGGTTGGCGAGCGCCGCAGCCGTACCGACCACGCCGTTGCCGCAGCCGAGGTCCACCACCCGCTCGGGGCCGCGGCCCTGCGGGAGGTGCTGCAGGAAGAACCGGGTGCCGATGTCGAGGCGCTCGGCGCAGAAGGTGCCGGCGTGGTTGGTGACGGTCCGTCCGGACATCGCACCGATGCCGGACGGCAGCGGGTAGCTGAGCGGCCAGGGGTTGGTGGGCCGGGTGCCCTCCTCGCCCCCCTGGTCCGGGGTGCAGAAGATCAGGCGGGCCTTGCGGGCCGCCAGCGAAGTCCGGGTCGGGCCGAGCAGGCGCTCGAAGAGCTTCAGCGTGGAGGTGTGGATCTCGGTCACCATGCCGGTGCCGACCACCACCGTCCCCGGGTGGACGGCGGGGGCCAGGCGGTGCAGCTGATCCTCCAGCAGGGCCAGGCTCTTGGGCACCCGGATCAGCAGGACGTCGATCCGCTCCGGCACCTCGTCCCGGGTGGACAGCAGCCGGACCGCGTCCGGGGCGGCACCGTTGCGCCGCAGGTTCGCCGTGGTGGCCCGCTGGCCGAGGTAGGAGTCGCTGATCTGCACCGGGCTGATCTGTGCCGGGCCGCTCGGCACCGCCCCGGCCGGCGCGGTGGCCAGCGCGGTCGCCAGCGCGCCCCAGCGGTCGCCCAGCACGACGACGGTGCCGGACAGGTCGACCGGCGGCGCGTCGTCGATCCCGGCCAGGTGCCGCAGCAGGTACTCGTCGGCGGCGTCCCAGGCACGGAGCCGGTCGCGGGGGTCCTCGGGGAAGCGGGTGAGGTCGAGGTCGCCCCAGGGCGTCGTGAAGCAGTTCATCGTGGACTCAGGCTAGCCGAGCCCGGGGCCGCCGGAGTTCGCCTCCCGCCCGCGGAGCAGGTTCGCTAGTTTGTTCGCCGACACCGCAGACCAGCTGCGCGAACACGACGGAGACCACCGCCAGCCATGGATGCCACGCACCCCGCCGACGGCCCGCAGACCCCCGAGACCCGGCCGGACCCGGTCTGCTTCCGGCATCCCGGGCGGGAGACCCATGTGCGGTGCACCCGGTGCGACCGCCACATCTGCCCGGACTGCATGCACGAGGCCCCGGTGGGCCACCAGTGCCCGGAGTGCGTCCGGGCCGGCAGCCAGGGCCTGCGGCCGGTGCGCACGCAGTTCGGCGGGCGGGTGAGCGGCGCGCCGTACGTCACGTACCTGCTGATCGGGCTGAACGTGCTCGCCTACCTGGTCGAGCTCGCCCGGCCGTCCGTGGTCGACGACTTCGAGATGCGCGGGCTGGCGGCGCTCGGGCCGGACGGCGGGTACTACATCTTCCACGGGTACCTGCTGCCGCCCGAGCTGCACGGCATCGGGGTCGCCACCGGCGAGTGGTACCGGCTGGTCACCGGAGCCTTCCTGCACCTGCAGCCCACCGAGGGCACCTTCGGGATCGCCCACATCGTGATGAACATGTTCTCGCTCTGGGTGGTGGGCCGGGTGCTGGAGGAACGCCTGGGCGCCACCCGGTACCTGGCGGTCTACCTGCTGTCGGCGGTCGGTGGTTCGGCGCTGCTGTACCTGCTGGCCCCGACCCAGGGCGCGGTCGGCGCCTCCGGGGCGATCTTCGGCCTGACCGCCGCGTACTTCGTGCTCAGCCGCCGGATGCAGCACGACCCGCTGGGTGGCAACCGGCAGATGGTCAGCCTGGTGGTCTGGCTGTTCGTCTCGGCCGGCATCACCTCCTGGCAGGGCCACCTCGGCGGGCTGCTGACCGGCCTGGCCACCGGTGCGGTGCTCGCCTTCGCCCCGCCGAAGCGGCGCGCCGCGGTGCAGGCCGTCGGGCTGGTCGCGGTCGCGCTGGTGCTGGTGCTGCTGGTGGTGCTGAAGACCGGCGACCTCGCCGACACCTACCCCTGGTTGCAGAGCTGAGGCGCCCCTGGTCGCGGCGCGGCCCGGACAGCTGACGACCGGGCCGACGGCCACCGCGGGCCCGGGGTAGCGTCGGCCCATGGACACGGACACCGCCCGGCCCACCCTGCACGGCGCCGCCGTCACCCTCCGCCCCGCCACCGAGGCGGACATCCCGGCGCTGGCCGCCATCCGGGCCGCACCCGAGGTGTACGAGCGCTGGCGCGGCGGCGCCGACCTGGCGGCCGAGGTCGCCGAGGACCTCGCCGACCCGAGCACCCCGACCCTGGCCGTGGAGTACCGGGGCCGGGTGGCCGGGGCCATCCAGTGGCACGCCGAGGAGGAGCCCGACTACCGGCACGCGGGGATCGACATCTACCTCGACCCCGCCGTGCACGGCCGCGGCCTGGGCACGGACGCCGTCCGCACCCTGGCCCGCTACCTGGTCACCGAGTTGGGCCACCACCGCCTGGTGATCGACCCGGCCGCCGACAACGCCGCCGCCATCGCCTGCTACCGCAAGGCCGGCTTCCGGCCGGTCGGCGTGATGCGGCGCTACGAGCGCGGCGCGGACGGCAGTTGGCACGACGGCCTGCTGATGGACCTGCTGGCCGACGAGCTGACCTGACCGGCCGGGTGGACGCGTCCGTGGCCCAGCTCAGGCCTGCGCCACCGCGGCGGCGAGCAGCTGCGCCGCCCGGCGCAGCCGGTGTTCGGGGAGCAGGCCGTAACCGAGGGCGAGGGCCGGCGGGCCCGGGGTCAGCCGCATCGGGGCCACCGGCTCCACCCGCACGCCCCGGGCCAGGGCGGCCGCCACCACCGCCTCCTCCGCGCGATCGGGCGGCAGTTGGAGGTAGAGGTGCAGGCCGGCGGCGACCCCGTGCGGCTCGGCGGCGGGCAACTCGGCCCGCAGGGCGTCCACCAGCGCGTCCCGGCGGCGGCGGTAGCCGGCCCGGACGGTCCGCAGATGGCGGTCGTAACCGCCGCCGGACAGCAGCTCGGCGAAGCTGAGCTGCTCGATCACACCGGTGCCGAGGTCCGCGTAGCGCTTGGCGTGCTGGAAGTCCGCGGCGAGGTGGCCCGGCAGCACCGCCCAGCCGAGCCGCAGCCCCGGGGCCAGCGACTTGCTGAGCGAGCCGAGGTGCACCACCAGGTCCGGGGCGAGGCCCTGCAGGCAGCCGACCGGCTCGCGGTCGTAGCGGAACTCGGCGTCGTAGTCGTCCTCCACCACCACGGCGCCCGACTCCCGGGCCCAGGCGACGAGTTCGGCCCGGCGGTCGGGGGCCAGCACCACGCCGGTGGGGTACTGGTGGGCCGGGGTGAGCACGACGACCGTGGCACCGCAGGCGGCGAGCGCGGCCACGTCCAGGCCGTCCGCGTCGACCGGGACGCCCACCGGTTCGACCCCGTGCGCCCGCAGCAGCGCCAGGGTGCCCGGCGAGCACGGGTCCTCGACGGCGAACCGCCGGTGCCCGCGGCCGGTCAGCACCCGGACCAGCAGGGACAGCCCCTGGGCCACCCCGCTCACCACCGTCACCTCGCCCGGGCCGGCCGCCGCCGCCCGGACCCGGCCGAGGTGGCCGGCCAGTTCGGCCCGCAGCTCGGGCAGGCCCGCCGGATCGCCGTAGCCGAGCCGGTCGTGCGCGGCGGCGGCGAGCGCCCGACGCCCGGCGGCGAGCCAGGCGGCCCGGGGGAAGGCCGCCAGGTCGGGGGTGCCGGGCTTGAGGTCGTACGGCGGTGACGGCGCGGTCCGCTCCGGGAGGCCGGACGCCGGCGGCCGGGCCACGCCGGGCGCGACCCGGGTGCCGGAGCCGTGCACGGCCACCAGATAGCCGGCGGCCACCAGTTGCGCGTACGCCTCGACCACCACGCCCCGGGAGAGCCCGAGTTGGGCGGCCAGCCGGCGGGTCGCCGGCAGCCGGGCGCCCGCCGCCAGCCGGCCGTCCTGGACGGCCCCGCGCAGCGCCCTGGTCAGCTGGCCGGCGAGGTCGCCCAGCGCATGGTCGACCTCGATGATCAGTTCCGACACAGTGGTCCTCCCGATCGCACCCCGAGTGGACCTGTCCGATGGACCACTTCTGCTCCTAGCGTGGCAGACATGCCACTCTCCGACGCCGCCTCGGGCGGACTGCGCGCCGCCGCCGCGATGACCGTACTGGGCTGCTCCACCGGCGCCACCGCCGGGATCACCGCCTTCCCGCTGTACGGCGGGCAGGCCGTGCGCTACCTGCTCGCCGCCGTCCTGCTGCTCGCGCTGGCCCGCCGCGGCGGACCGCTGCGGCCCCGGCCGAGCCCGGCCGAACTCGGCCGGCTCGCGCTGCTGGCCGCCACCGGCCTGTTCGCCTTCAACATCCTGCTGATCCAGGCGCTGCGCCGGACCGACCCGGCCGCCGTCGGCAGCGTGGTGGGCTGCACCCCGCTGCTGCTGGCCGTACTCGCCCCGCTGCTGGCCCGCCGCCGCCCGCAGGGCCGGCTGCTCGCCGCCGCCGCGGTGGTGGTCGCGGGCGCCGCCGTCACCCAGGGGTTCGGCCCCGGCGACCCGCTGGGCTTCCTGTTCGCGCTCGGCACGCTGGCCTGCGAGGCGGCGTTCTCGCTGCTCGCGGTGGACCTGCTCCCCCGGCTCGGCCCGGTCCGGGTGTCCGCGTACACCACGGCGCTGGCCGTGCCGATGTTCGGCCTGACCGGCCTGGCGCTGGACGGCACCCGGCTGCTGCGGATCCCGACCGCCGGCGAGGCGGCCGCGTTGCTCTACCTGTCGGTGGTGCTGACGGTGGTGGCCTTCCTGCTCTGGTACGCGGCGCTCGGCCGGCTCGGCGCCGAACGGGCCGGGCTGTTCGCCGGGTTGATCCCGGTGACGGCCGCGCTCTCCGGCGCGGCCCTGGGCACCGGCGGCCTGCACCCGGGCGAGCTGCTCGGCGCCGCCCTGGTCGGCCTCGGCGTCTGCGCGGGCATCACCACCCGTCAATCCCCGTCCCCGGTACGGCCGGTGGTGGAGCCGGCCGGACGGTGAGCCGGGGGCACTCCCCACCCCGGATCGGCCCGCTGGCCCGATGGGAACGGACCGGCGGGCCGACCAGACTCCTGGTCATGGGAATCGCCAACCGCGCCGCGGCCCTGCTCGCCGCCGCCACCGCCGTCATCGCCGCCACCGCCGTCACCGCCCCCGGCGCCGGGGCCGCGCCCCGCCCGGCCCCACTGCGCTGGGGCAGCTGCCAGGGCGCCGCCGCACCCGAGCAGCAGTGCGCCACCGTCGGAGTCCCGCTCGACCACCGCCGCCCGAACGGCGAGCAGATCACCCTCGCGGTCTCCCGGATCGCCAGCAGCAAGCCCGAACTGCGCCGGGGCAGCCTGCTGCTGATCCCCGGCGGCCCGGGCGGGTCGGGTCTGAACACACCGTCCGCGGTACTCGACAAGCTGCCGGAGGAGGTCCGCGAGCGCTACGACCTGATCGGCTTCGACCCGCGCGGGGTCGGCCGCAGCACACCCGTCGACTGCGGTCTGGCCCACGAGGACCTGTCCATGGTGCGGCTGCGCCCGTGGCCCGCCGCCGACGGCTCCACCGCGCAGAACGCGGCCACCGCCCGCCGGGTCGCCGAAACCTGTCTGCGCAACGGCGGGCCGGTGCTGCGCTCACTCTCCACGGCCAACGAGGCCCGCGACATCGACCGGATCCGCCAGGCCCTGGGCGAGCGCCGGATCTCGGCCTGGGGCACCTCGTACGGCACCTACGCCGGGGCGGTGTACGCCACCATGTTCCCGCAGCACACCGACCGGATCGTGCTGGACAGCAACGACGACCCGGACCCGACGAAGGTCGGCCGCGGCTGGCTGGCCGCCTTCGGCACCGGCGCCGAGGACCGCTTCCCCGACTTCGCGACCTGGGCCGCCGCCCCCGGCAACCCGGACCGGCTCGCCGCCACCCCGGCGGAGGTCCGGCCGCTCTTCCTCGACCTGGCCGCCCGGCTCGACCGCGAGCCGCTGCCGTGGCCGGGCGCCAACCCGGCGGTGCTGGACGGCAACGCGCTGCGCGAGACGATGCTGGAGAGCCTGTACGACGACGAGAAGTTCCCCGCGCTCGCCCGGCTGATCCTCGCGGGCCAAGGCGCCCGGCCGCTGCCGGCCGCACAGAACCCGCCCGACGCGGCGCTGCAGAACACCATCGCCGTCTCGGTCGGGGTGCTCTGCAACGACGTGGCCTGGCCGAGCTCGGGGCACGCCGCGGCGGTCGCCGAGGAGCGCGCGGCCCACCCGCTGACCGCCGGGATGCCGGTCAACGTGATGCCCTGCGCCTTCTGGCCCGCCCCCGCCGAGCCGCCGGTCCGCGTCACCGGCGCCGGGCCCTCGAACGTGCTCCTGGTCCAGAACCTCCGCGACCCCGCCACCCCGTACCGGGGCGCCCTCGCACTGCGCCGGGCCTTCGGCGACCGCGCCCGGATGGTGGCCGTCGACTCCGGCGGCCACGACGCCTACCTGGCGAACGGCAACACCTGCGGCGACACCCTGGTGACGTCCTTCCTCGCCACCGGCCACCGCCCCGCCACCGACATCCGCTGCCCGTCCCAGCGGTGAGACCCGCTGGTCACCGGCTACCTGGCGGGCCCCTGCACGGGGAACCGGGCCTGGTGGGCGAGGCGGCGGTCGGCGCCGGCGCCGAGCGTGCCCAGGAGGTCGTCCAGGGCCAGGAACACCTCCCAGCGCGGGCCGCCGCAGGCCTCGGCCAGCCGGGTGGTCACCAGATCCTCCAGGTCGGGCCGGCGGCTGTTCCTCCAGACCTTGTCGGCCAGGCTGACCAACAGTTCCTCCAGGCTGATCCCGGGCAGCGTCCAGGAGGCATGGGTGCGGGCGGGCCGCGCGTCCGGCTCGGGCACGCCGAGGTCGAGCAGCAGGCGGTAGCCGGCCTCCTCGTGCCGGTGGCCGGGGGTGCTGAGCTCCTCCGGGTGGCGGACCTTGCCGATGTCATGGGTGGCCGCCCCGAACAGCACGCTCGCCGCATCGACCGGCACCTGCGGCCACCGGCCGCCGATGCCCGCCACCAGCCGCGCGGCCACCTCGTGGACGAGCTCCAGGTGGGCACGCAGCCGCGGCGGTGCGCCCACGGCGTCGAGGAGTTCGAGTGCCCGCCCGGGCAGCGGACGGAGGGTCAGCAGGGTGTCGGCCATACCGGCCAGGCTGGCACGGACGGCCCCGCGCCGGGTACCCCCGGCTCCGCTCGAATCGCACACGGGAGCGGTGCTGCCTAGGCTGTCGCCGATGACTGTCGACCGACGCACCCTGCTGCGCGCCGGCGCCCGGATCGCCGGGCTGGCCGCCGGTGCGGCCACGCTCACCGCTTGCGGCGGCGAGCGGGCCGCACCGAGCGCGCCGTCCCCCGCCGGCTCGCTGGCCGCCCGCCCCCGGCCGGCCGATCCGGCGGACGGGGGCAGCCCCGGCGCCACCGCACCGTCCGCCACCGCACCGCCCGCCTCCGGGCCGGCCGCCTCCGGGCCGGCCACCGCCGCCGAGCCGACGGCGAACCCCGCGCTGGCACTGCCGCCGCTGGCCGCCGGCACCCCGGAGGAGGTGATCAACGGATCGCGCAGCCGCCCGCAGGTGGCGCTCACCTTCCACGGCCAGGGCGACCCGGCGATCGCGGAGCGGGTGCTGCAGACCGCGGAGCAGCACGGTGCCCGGCTCACCGTGCTCGTGGTCGGCAGCTGGCTGGACGAGCAGCCGCAGGTGGCCCGGCGGATCCTGGACGGCGGGCACGAGCTGGGCAACCACACCCAGAACCACCTCAACATCTCCGCCCTGAGCGCCGCCCGGATCCACGCCGAGATCGCCGAGTGCGCCGACCGGCTGGAGCACCTCACCGGCTCGATCGGCCGCTGGTTCCGCCCGTCGGCCACCCAGTACGCCACCGCGACCGTCCGCGAGCAGGCCAAGCTGGTCGGCTACCAGCACTGCCTGTCCTTCGACGTCGACCCGATCGACTACGCCGATCCGGGCGCCGACCGGCTGCAGCGCCGGCTGCTGGGCGCGGTCCGCAACGGCTCGGTGGTCGCCCTGCACCTGGGCCACCAGGGCACCGCCGACGCGATGCCCGGGATCCTGGCCGGTCTGGCCGAGCGCGGCCTCGGCGCGGTGACGGCCAGTCAGCTCTGCAGCTGACCCCGCCGTCCGCCGCCCCGGGCGGCATGCCATGCTCGCCCTCATGCGCTACATCGTGATCGGGGCCGGTGCCGTCGGAGGCACGATCGGCGGGCGGCTGTTCGAGAGCGGGCACCGGGTGGTCCTGGTCGCCCGGGGCGAGCACCTGGAGGCGCTCCGGCGGGACGGCCTCGGCCTCACCACGCCCGACGCCGGCCTGCGGCGGCTGCCGGTGCCGGCCGTCGGCGGCCCGCAGGAGCTGGCGCTCGGCCCCGAGGACGTCCTGCTGCTGGCGGTCAAGACCCAGCACTCCGCGGAGCTGCTGGCCCAGTGGGCCGGCCGCCCGGTGGCGGGCGGCGGCACGGCCGGCGAGCGGCTGCCGCTGGTCTGCGCGCAGAACGGGGTGGAGAACGAGCGGCTGGCGCTGCGCCGCTTCCGCCGGGTGTACGGGATGTGCGTCTGGCTGCCCTCCACCCATCTGGAGCCGGGCCAGGTCGCCGCGTCCGGGAGCCCGCTGAGCGGGGTGCTGCACCTGGGCCGCTACCCGGCCGGCCTGGACGACACCGCCGAGCGGATCTCCGCGGACCTGGCGGGCTCGCACTTCGCCGCCCCCGTCCGCGCCGATGTGATGGGCTGGAAGTACGCCAAGCTGCTGAGCAACCTCGGCAACGCGCTGGAGGCGGTCGGCGGCCCGATCGAGGGCGAGCTGCGGCTGGCGCTCCTGGACCGGCTCGGTGCCGAGGGCGCGGCCGTGCTGGCGGCGGCGGGGATCGGCTACCCGGACGAGGCGGAGCAGCGGGCCGAGCGCGGCGACCGGGTCCGGCTGGTGCCGATGCCGGGGACGACGCGCGGCGGCGGCTCCTCCTGGCAGAGCCTGGCCCGGGGCACCGGGGACATCGAGGCGGACCACCTGACCGGCGAGGTCGTGCTGCTGGGCCGCCTGCACGGCGTACCGACCCCGGTCAACGGGGCCCTGCAGCGGCTCGCCAACGCCTTCGCCGCCGAGGGCCGGGAGCCCGGCAGCCTGCCGGAGCGGGAGCTCGCCGCACTGCTGGAGCCCTCAGCGCTCCCCCGCGCCCTCCGCTGAGCCCTCCGCGGGGCCGTGACGGCGACCTCGTACGCGAGGGAGCCCCCCTCCTTCGTCCCGGCGAAGATCGGCATCCCGGCGGTCAGATCGGTGGCCCGCCGCGTCCGGGCCGATGTCCAGCACCACCACCCCGTGCCCCGGCAGTGTCGCCCCGGCCGGGCGGTGCCGGCGGCAGCACACGGGCGGCCGGGGGTACGTCATCCACTCGGGCGCACCGGCGGTCGGCGCAGCGGTTCGGCCGGTCCGGGAGCGCCCGGAGGTGAACGTGCGTTAAGCGGAGTAGTACCGTCGTCCCGGGCGTCGTACCGGGCCGTGGCCACGGTGCTCCGTCCGCAGAGCAGCCGGCTGGGAGACCCCCAGCACCACCGTGAAGGGCAACTGAGTGAGTGACATCGCGCGCGTCGGAGTAGTCGGCTGTGGCCTGATGGGGTCGGGCATCGCCGAGGTCTTCGCCCGCTCCGGCCTCGACGTCCTGGTCTCCGAGGCGACCGGCGAGGCCCTGGAGCTCGGCCGCACCCGGCTGACCAACTCCCTGGAGACCGCGGTCAAGCGCGGCAAGCTGACCGAGGAGCAGCGCGACGAGGCGCTCGCCCGGCTGTCCTTCACCACCGATCTGGCCGACTTCGCCGACCGCGACCTGGTGGTCGAGGCGGTGGCCGAGCGGGAGGACATCAAGGTCCAGATCTTCCAGACGCTGGACCAGGTGATCCAGCGCCGGGACGCCATCCTGGCCTCCAACACCTCCTCCATCCCGATCGTGAAGCTGGCCGCCGCCACCTCGCGCCCGGAACAGGTGATCGGCCTGCACTTCTTCAACCCCGCGCCGGTGCAGAAGCTGGTCGAGGTCATCCCGACCCTGACCACCTCCGCCGAGACCACCGCCCGGATCGAGGCCTTCGCGGTCGAGGTGCTGGGCAAGGAGCCGATCCGCGCCCGCGACCGGGCCGGCTTCGTGGTGAACGCCCTGCTGGTGCCGTACCTGCTCTCGGCGGTGCGGATGTTCGAGACCGGGGTGGCCACCGCCTCCGACATCGACAAGGGCATGGAGGCCGGCTGCGCCCACCCGATGGGGCCGCTGCGGCTGTGCGACCTGATCGGGCTGGACACCATCGTCTCGATCGCCGAGTCCATGTACGAGGAGTACAAGGAGCCGCTGTACGCCGCTCCCCCGCTGCTGTCCCGGATGGTCGACGCGGGCCTGCTCGGCCGCAAGTCCGGCCGCGGCTTCTACGACTACACCGCCTCGGTCTGACCGCCCGCCGCGGCTTCGCCCGACCCGCCGCCGCACGCCCCGGGGTCCCGCCGGTTCGACGGGGCCCCGGGCCGGTGGGAGGCTCGTAGGAAGGGCCGTCTCGCCGGCTGGAGGTGGCGGCGATGGAGATCGTGCTGGTCACCGGTGGCACCGGGCACCTGGGCCGGTGCCTGGTGGAGCAGCTGAAGCCCGCCTACCGGGTGCGGGTGCTGGCCAGGTCGCCGGGGACGGCCGCGGACGTGGACTGGATCCGGGGCGACCTCGCCACCGGGGCCGGGGTAGCACAGGCGATGGCCGGGGTGTCGGCCGTGGTGCACGCGGCGACCTACTCCCCCGCCGCCCGGCGCGGCTACCCGAGACCGGCGGACCTCTGGCGCAGCCCGCCGGAGGTGGACGTGGACGGCACCCGCCGGCTGCTGGAGGAGGCGGCCCGGGCCGGGGTCGGGCACTTCGGGTACATCTCGATCGTCGGGGTCGACCGCCCGCGCGGGCCCTATCTGCGGATGAAGCTCACGGCCGAGGAGCTGGTCCGGGAGTCCGGGGTGCCGTGGTCGATCCTGCGGGCCACGCAGTTCCACTGGCTGCTCGACCGGATGCTCGGCAAGGCCTCGCGGCTGCCGGTGCTCCCGCTGCCCACCCGGCTGCCGGTGCAGCCGGCCGACTCCGCGGACTTCGCCGGCCACGTGGTCGAGTGCCTGCGGGCCGGCCCGGCCGGCCGGTGCGAGGACTTCGGCGGGCCGCAGGTGCTGAGCCTGGGCGCGCTGGTCGACCAGTGGCAGTGGGCCCGCGGCCGCCCGCGCCGGGTGCTGCGCCTGCCCGCCCCGGCCCCGCTGATGCGGGCCGCGTACACCATGACCGCGCCGCAGGGCCGGCGCGGCACCACCACCTGGGCCGAGTGGCTGGACGCGTACGGCCAGCAGTGACCGGGGAGCCCCGGACGTGACGGGACCCGGGAGCGGTATCCGGCTCCCGGGCCCCTGAGGTGCCACCCAACTGATTGCGCCAGCACGTTTAAGAGCTGCGGATCATTTTCACAGTGTCGTGTTCTGCCTTTGAACTACCGTGCCACGAGGAGAGGCACAGGCGGGACTTGAACCCGCATCCGACCCTTCGGTCCGCACCCGGTCGATCTGGCGCTCGGCGGCGAATACTGAGACTGGAGCGAGAGTCTGAATTTCAGGGGGCTGCCTCTACCTCTTGGGCCACCCCGGCAGGTGTGCCGGGGGGAGGACTCGAACCTCCACCGTTACCCCGTCGTCAGCTTCAACATCAGTTTCAGCTTGCGCTGTTGCCAGCGCACCCCTTCGCTCGCACGAGGGGCGATCAGGAGACTACCCGAACAGGTAGCCGAACACGGCCTCGCCGGCCCGCCGGTCGGTGATCTCGGCGCCGTTGGCCTCCTCACGGGCGAACTGCACGGCCTGCTGCAGCTTCTCCACCCGCTCGACCAGCTCGTTGACCCGCTTGGCGGGGAGCGCGCCGGAGAACTTGACGGTGGTCCAGTACCCCACCGGGATGTCCTCGTAGTACACCTCGACCTGGGCGGGGTGCTTGTCAGTCGCCTCGGCCTTGACGTGGTTGCGCGGCACCTTCTTGGTCCGGATGGTCCGCACCGCGTCGGTCTTCCAGGCGTCGGTGGACGGGTCGGGGCTCCAGGCCTCCGAGGCGTCCAGGACGGGCAGCTTGCGGACGAAGGTGTACAGGTCGGCGAGCTGCTTCTCGAGGAAGAGCAGGTAGCTGACCGGCACCTCCTTCAGCAGCGGGCGACCGTCGACGACCACGTCGGCGCGGGCCGAGCAGTTGGCCCAGTCCTTGGTCGCGGTGACGTCGAACAGCCGGGTGAGGGAGGTGGCGGTGGCCCGCAGGATGTCCTCGGCCTTGACCTGGACCCGGGTCGACTCCGGGGGGAGCTGCTCGCCCTCCTCGTCCTTGGGCTGGTACGTGCGGGAGATCCCCGCCAGCAGAGCCGGCTTCTGCAGACCGTGATGGGCCTGCGTGAGCTCCTGGAAGGACTTGGACTTGACGCCCTTTTCGACCGCGATGATCTGGTTCAGTTTCGCCACGTCGGAGAACCTATCAGCGGCTTGACGCACTGTCGTACCAATATTGGGCCGCCGCGGGGCCGGGCCCGGCCCAGCGGCGGCTGTCGTCGGGCGTCCGGCTCAGCTGTTGATGCTGTACGGGTCGCCGTAGACCTTCCACTTGAGCGGCGGGTTGAGGTCGAAGTTCTTGGCGTTCAGGAAGACCGTCTGCTCGGTGTCGACCCTGCTGGTGTCGGCGTGCGCCTCCTCCTTCTTCATCACGACCTTGCGGGCCGCCAGGAAGGCCTTCAGGTAGGCGGTCTCGTCGCCGCCCTGGGCGGGGGACTTGGCCTTCTTGAGCGCGGCCGAGCGGATCCCGCCGAAGCTGTCCGAGTCGCTGCCGGGGCCGTGCATCACGATGGCGTCGTAGTAGATGAACTGGCCGAGCGCGCGCAGCCCGTCCGCCTTGGCCTGGTTGACCGCGGGGTTGAAGTAGACGCGGTCGCGCTCGTCGTTCTGGGCCTTCTGGAAGACGGTGTCCTTGGCCGCGGTGGCCCAGTCCTTCTCGAAGGCGGTGCCGAGGCCGGAGTGCGACTCGCTGCCGTTCACCTTCTTCAGCGCGGGCAGGTACTTGGCGAGGATGTTGCCGGGCTTGAGGTCGGTGTAGTGCTGGACCAGGTCGAGCATGTCGCCGGTGCCCGAGCAGAAGCCGATGATGCCGGCCGTGTAGCCGCGGCCGTCGCCGATGTCCTCGATGTACTTGTACTGGGCCTTCCAGTCGAGCGAGGAGTTCTCGGCGCTGGACACCAGCTGCATCGCGATGTCCTTCTTGTGCGCGTCGTCCAGGCCGACCGCCGCCACCGCCACGGTGGAGCTCTCGGCGTGCCCGACGCCCGCGGTGGCCAGGGTGAGGGGGACCGCGGCGAGCACGATCGCCAGCGCGGTACGGGCCGTCCGGTGGTGAGTTGCCATGTGATGCTCCGTCTGCCGGCTGCGGGCATGGGGGTTCCCGCAGGTCACGTTAGGAAACTTTCCTAACTGATTGAAGCGCTCCGTCGCCCTACCCCGCAAGACCCTTGGCGCAGAAAGCAGTTCATCGACACGGCGCGCACACCGGCCGTCCAATCGGCGCGCACACGACAAGGGCCCCGCCCCCGGATCGACTCCGGGATCGGGGCCCTTGGGCCGTCGTACCGTCAGGCGCCGCGCAGCACCGCGCCGGTGCGCTCGGCGGCCACCGCCACCGCGCCGGCGCGGGCGGCCGAGGCCTCGTCCGCGGTCAGCGTGCGGTCGGTGGCCCGGAAGCGCAGCGAGTACGCCAGCGACTTCTTGCCGGCACCCACCTGCTCGCCGGTGAAGACGTCGAACAGCCGGATCGCCTCCAGGAGTTCGCCCGCGCCGTCACGCAGCGCGCGCTCCACCTCGCCGGCCGGGACGGCCGCGTCGACGATCAGCGCGACGTCCTGGGTGGCCACCGGGTAGGAGGCCACCACCGGGCCGGAGACCCGCTGCCCGCCACCGGCGAACAGCAGGTCCACGTCGATCTCCATCGCCGCGGTGCGCTCGGGCAGGTGCAGCGCCTTGATCACCCGCGGGTGCAGCTCACCGGCGTGGCCGACCACGACCTCGCCGACCAGCAGCTCGGCGCAGCGGCCCGGGTGCCACGGGGCCAGCTGGGCCTGGCGGACCGTCAGCTCGACGTTGGCCGCGCGGGCCACCGTGCGGGCCGCCTCGACGGCGTCCGCCCAGCTCGCGCCCGCGCCCTTGCCCCACCAGCCGGACGGCAGCCGCTCGCCCGCGAGGGCGACGGCGATCCGGCGCGGCTGGTGCGGCAGCGCGGCGTCCAGCTCGGCCAGCTCGGCCTCGCTCGGCCGGCGGTCGACGGGCAGCCGCGGGGCGACGCTGAGCTCCGGCTTGGGCAGGAACACCGTGCCGGTCTCGAAGATCGCGAGATCGGTGTTGCCCCGGCCGATGTTGCGGCGCAGCGCGCCGAGCAGCCCGGGCAGCAGCGTGGTGCGCAGGCCCGGCTCCTCGTCGTTGAGCGGGTTGACCAGCGTCACCGTGCGGCGGCGCTCGTCCCCGGGCTCCAGACCGAGCGCGTCCAGCACGGCCTCGCCGATGAACGGGTAGTTGTTCACCTCGACGTAGCCGGCCCCGGCCAGCGCGACCCCGGCCCGGCGGTGGAAGCGCTGGGCCTCGGTCAGGCCGCGGCCCGGCGGGACGGTGGGCATCCGGGCGGGGACGTTGTCGTAGCCCTCCAGCCGGATGACCTCCTCCGCGAGGTCGTACGGGTCGGTGAGGTCGGGCCGCCAGGTCGGCGGGGTGACCTCGAGGATGTCGGTGCCCACCACGGTGCAGCCGATCTCCTGCAGCCGCCGGGTGACCGTCTCGCGGCTGTACGCGGTGCCCGCGACCCGGTCCGGCAGGTCGGCGTCGATCGCGATGGTGCGCAGCGGGTGCGGCGCGGCGATGTCGGTGACCCCGGCCTCGGCGGTGCCGCCGGCGATCAGGACCAGCAGGTCGACGGCGCGCTGCGCGGCGGCCCGGGCGGCCTCCGGGTCGACGCCGCGCTCGAAGCGCTTGGACGCCTCGGAGGGCAGCTTGTGCCGCTTCGCGGAGCGGGCGATGGCGACCGCGTCGAAGTGCGCCGCCTCGACGATCACCTCGGTGGAGCCGGTCACCTCACCGGTCTCCGGGTCGAGCACCGGGTCGAGGATCTCGGTGCTGGCGCCGCCCATCACGCCGGCCAGGCCGATCGGGCCGCTGTTGTCGCAGATCAGCAGGTCCTCGGGAGACAGCTTGCGCTGCACGCCGTCCAGCGTCGTGAGGCTCTCGCCCTGGGCCGCGCGGCGGACCTGGATCGGGCCGTCCACCCGGTTGCGGTCGTAGGCGTGCAGCGGCTGGCCGACCTCCAGCATCACGTAGTTGGTGATGTCGACGGTCAGCGAGATCGGGCGGATGCCCGACTTCTGGAGCCGGCGCTGGAGCCAGATCGGGGACTGCGCGGACGGGTCCACGCCGGTCACCGTACGGGCCACGAAGCGGTCGCAGCCGATCGGGTCGGCGACCTTGACCAGGTAGCCGTAGGAGTTGGCCGGCGGCACGTCCAGCAGCGCCGGGTCGGCCAGCGGCAGGCCGTACGCGGCGGCGGCCTCGCGGGCCACCCCGCGCATGGACAGGCAGTAGCCGCGGTCCGGCGTGACGGCGATGTCCAGCACCTCGTCGACCAGCTGGAGCAGCTCGATCGCATCGGTGCCGGGCTCGTACTCCGGCGGGAGCACGATGATGCCGTCGTGGTCGTCGCCCATGCCCAGCTCGCGGGCGGAGCAGATCATGCCGGCCGAGGTGTGGCCGTAGGTCTGCCGCGCGGCGATCGGGAACGGGCCGGGCAGCACGGCGCCCGGCAGCACCACGACGACCTTGTCGCCGACCGCGAAGTTGGTGGCGCCGCAGACGATCTCCTGCGGCTCGCCGGTGCCGTTGGCGTCGCCGACGTTGACGAAGCAGTGCCGGATCGGCTTCTTGAAGCCGGTCAGGGTCTCGATCGAGAGCACCTGGCCGACCACCAGCGGGCCCTTGAGGTCGGCGCCGAGCTGCTCGACGGTCTCGACCTCCAGGCCGGCCCGGACCAGGCGGGCCGCCACGTCGCGGCCGGTCTCACCGGCCGGAAGGTCGACGTACTCGCGCAGCCAGGAGAGCGGGACGCGCATCAGATCTCCATCCCGAACGGGAGGGTGAAGCGGACGTCACCCTCGACCATGTCGCGCATGTCGGCGACGTTGTGGCGGTTCATCAGGATTCGCTCCAGGCCGAGGCCGAAGGCGAACCCGCTGTAGCGGCTCGGGTCGACGCCGCAGGCGACCAGCACCCGGGGGTTGACCACGCCGCAGCCGCCGAGCTCGATCCAGCCCTCGGAGGAGCAGGTCCGGCACGGGCGGTCCGGGTTGCCGACGCTCTCGCCCCGGCAGACGAAGCACTGCAGGTCGATCTCGGCGCTCGGCTCGGTGAACGGGAAGTACGAGGGCCGCCAGCGCAGCTCCAGGCCGTCGCCGATCAGCTTGGACACCAGCTGCTCGATGGTGCCCTTGAGGTCGGCGAAGGTGATGCCCTCGTCCACCGCCAGACCCTCGACTTGCCGGAACACCGGGGTGTGGGTGGCGTCCAGCTCGTCGGTCCGGTACACCCGACCGGGGCAGACGACGTAGATGGGGGGCTCGCGGTCGAGCATGGTGCGCGCCTGCACCGGGGAGGTCTGGGTGCGCAGGACCACGCCGGAGTCCGGCGTGCCGTCCGGGGCCTGGACGAAGAAGGTGTCCTGCATGGAGCGGGCCGGGTGGTCCTCGTGCAGGTTGAGGGCGTCGAAGTTGAGCCACTCGGCCTCCACCTCGGGGCCCTCGGCGACCTCGTAGCCCATGGCCACGAAGGTGTCCTCGATCCGCTCGGCCAGCGTGGTCAGCGGGTGCCGGGCGCCGCGCGGGGCACGGTCGTACGGCAGCGTGACGTCCACCGCCTCCTCGACCAGCACGCGGGCGTCCCGCTCCGCCTCCAGCTCGACCTGACGCTTCGCCAGTGCCTGGTTGACGGCGCCGCGGGCCTGGCCGATCAGCTTGCCGGCGGCGGCCTTGGCGTGCGGCGGCAGGGCGCCGATCTCGCGGTTGGCCAGCGACAGCGGGGAGCGGTCGCCGGTGTGGGCGACCTTGGCGGCCTTCAGCTCGTCGAGGCTGCCGGCCGCGGCGAAGGCCGCGACGGCCTCGTCCCGGGCCTGCTCCACCACCTCGGGCTTGAGTGCCTCGACCTCTACCGGGTCGTACGACTTATTGGGTGCGGACATCTCTATCTTTCCCGTGCTCCTGCTGGTGAAGGGTCCTGATCGAACAGCTCGCCCTTGCGTCACGCCCGGTGTGGCCCGGTCGCGGGCAGCCGCTCCCGTGGTTCGCAGGAGGGGTGTCCGCGGCTCGGCCGCGCAGGGCGTACCACAACGCCAAAGGTCGAGTGTAGTCGTAGCGCGCGCAGGGCCGATCGCAGGTGCGCGGGGCCCTCGCACGGCGAAGCCCGCCGGTCCGGCGGCTCCAGCGGCTCTCAGAGCATGAAGTCCGGCACTCCGGCGGGCAGGATAAATCGGAACTGGGCGCCGCCGCCGGGGGCGCGGCTGATCCGGATGGTGCCGCCGTGGGCCTCGACGATGCCCTTGACGATGTAGAGGCCCAGGCCCGTCCCGCCGCGCTTGGAGCCGCGCCAGAAGCGGGTGAAGACGCGCGGCATCGACTCCTCGGGGATGCCGCTGCCTTCGTCGCTCACGGTGACCGCTGTTCCTTCCAGGACCCGGGGCGGGGTGCCCGGAGGCTCCCAGCCGGCCGCCTCGACCACTTCCTTGGCCGGCGCCACCTCGATGGTGACAGTGCCCTCGCCGTGGCGCACCGCATTTTCCAGCAGGTTGCCCAGCACCTGGTCGATCTTGTCCGGGTCCGCCCAGAGCGGCCCGGACAGCTCGCCGACCCGGATGTCGAAGCGGTCGGCCGGGATGCCCGCCGCGACCTTGCCCTCCACGTGCCGCCGGACCGCGGCCGGCAGGTCGATCACCTGCTTGCGGACCTCCAGGCGGCCCGCGTCGATCCGGGAGATGTCCAGCAGCTCGGCGATCAGCCGGGTGACCCGGTCCGCGTCGGCGTCGACCGTCTCCAGCATCACCCGCTTCTGGCCGTCGTTGAACCGCTCCCACTTGGCCAGCAGCGTGGCGGTGAAGCCCTTGACACTGGTCAGCGGCGAGCGCAGCTCGTGCGCCACGGTGGCGATCAGCTCGGCGTGGCTGCGCTCGGTGCGCCGCCGGGCCTCGGTGCCGCGCAGGCAGACCACCACCCGCTCGACCGGGCCGCGCGGGTGCTCCCGGACGTACCGGGCGGAGGCCAGCACCTCACGGCCGCCGGGCAGCAGCAGGTTGCGCTCCGGCTGGCCGGTCCGCACCGCCAGGCCGCCGTACGGGTCGGTCAGCGGCCACCAGCGGCGGCCGTCCAGGTCCTCCAGCGGGAGCGCCTGCTCCAGCGACCGGCCGAGCACCGCGCCCGCCGCCAGGCCGGTGATCCGGGCGGCGGCGCTGTTGAAGACGGTCACCCGGCCCTGGTCGTCGGCGACCACCAGCCCGTCCGGAAGGTCGTCCGGGTCGAGCCGTGCACCGCTGCCCACCATGGGTGTCCCTCCCGCTTACCCAGCGTGTTGCCGCCCCGACGCAGACCCTAGCGTCCCTACCCCCGTGCGCGACAGCCTCCGGGCGAGCGCTGTGCCCGGGCCGAGGCGTAGAGGCAGACGGCGGCGGCCGTGGCGAGGTTGAGGCTCTCGGCGTGTCCGTGGATGGGCACGCGCACCACCTCGTCGGCCAGTGCGCGGGTCTGCTCCGGCAGCCCCCAGGCCTCGTTGCCGAAGACCCAGGCACCGGGCGCGCCCAGGGTGCCCTCGTCCAGCTCCTGGTCGAGGTCGCGCTCCCCCACGCCGTCGGCGGCCAGCACCCGCACGCCGGCCTCGCGCAGCCGGGCGACGGCCTGCTCGATCGGCACCCCGGTGGCGAACGGCAGGTGGAACAGGCTGCCGACGGAGGCCCGGACGGCCTTCGGGTTGTAGAGGTCCACCGAGGCGTCGGTGAGGATGACGGCGTCCGCCCCGGCCGCGTCGGCGGTCCGCAGCACGGTGCCCGCGTTCCCGGGGTCGCGGACGTGCGCGAGCACCGCGACCAGCTGCGGGCGGGCCGCCAGCACCTCCTCGAAGGGGGTGTCGATGAACCGGCAGAGCGCGACGATGCCCTGCGGGGTGACCGTGTCGCAGATCTCCGCGATCACCTCGTCGGTCGCGGTGAGCACCGGGAGCCCCGCCGCCAGCGCCGCCTCGACGATCTCGGCGTGCCGCTCGGCCGCCTCGAAGGTGAGGTAGATCTCCACCACGGCGTGCTCGCCCGAGCCCGGCAGCCGCCCGAACGCCACGGCTTCCCGGACGGCCTGCGGGCCCTCGGCCAGGAAGCGGCGCTCCTTGCTCCGCTGGTTGCGCTTGGCGAGCCGGCGGGCGGCGACCACCCGCGGGGAGCGCAGGGAGGTGAGCAGGGGGGTGTCGGTGCTCTGCATGCTCTCGTTCTCTGAGTGGGCCGGGAGTGGGCCGGGCACGGCCGGAGCCGGGCGCGACGGGCCGCGGCGGGCCGCCAACGAATCGGACCCGCAGGCCGTGGGGCCTGCGGGTCCGGACACCTCAGCTGTGATCCGCTCGGGATCAGGCAGCGGCGGCCTTCGGCGCGTTCACGTCGGCCGGCAGCGCCTTCTGGGCGACCTCGACGAGCACGGCGAACGCACCCGCGTCGTGCACGGCCAGCTCGGCCAGCATCTTGCGGTCGATCTCGACGCCGGCAGCCTTCAGGCCCTGCACGAAGCGGTTGTAGGTGATGCCGTTGGCACGGGCCGCAGCGTTGATGCGCTGGATCCAGAGCTGGCGGAAGTCGCCCTTGCGCTTCTTGCGGTCGTTGAAGTTGTAGACGAGCGAGTGGGTGACCTGCTCCTTGGCCTTGCGGTACAGGCGCGACCGCTGGCCGCGGTAACCGCTGGCCCGCTCGAGGATGACCCGGCGCTTCTTGTGGGCGTTCACTGCCCGCTTGACGCGTGCCACTTGATTACTCCTTGGGTTGGACCGCGGACTGCTTCACGCGGTCCGTCATTCGATTGGGTCGGGAAGGATCAGCCGGTCCCACGGCGAGGCCGCGGGCGGGCGATCACTTGCCCAGAAGCTTCTTGATCTTCTTGGCGTCGGCCGGAGCCAGCACGACGGTGCCGGCCAGCTTGCGGGTCAGCGTCGAGGGCTTGTGCTCCAGCAGGTGGCGACGGCCGGCACGCTCGCGCAGCACCTTCCCGGAGCCGCTGATCTTGAAGCGCTTGCTGGCGCCGCTGTGCGTCTTTTGCTTCGGCATGTCGCCGTTTCTCCTCATCGTCCGCCCCTTGGCCCGCACACTGCTGCGCGGGCCCGGGGCACAGGCCCCTCCCCACCCGGTGTCGGGTTCGGAGGGCGGTTCTCGGTCACCGGGGCGGATGCCCCGGTACCTGGTGGCCGATCGCTCGGACGAGCCGTGAGCCACGGGGGCTCAGGCGTCCTGAGCGGTCTCGGCCGGCTGCTCGACCTCGGCGGCCGGGGCCTCGACGGCCTCGACGGCCTCGTCGCTCTCGGCGTCCTCGGCCACATCCAGGGCCTCATCGGCCTCGATGTCGTCCTCGGCGTCCTCGGCGATCGAACCGGGGGTCCGGCCCTGGCGCTCGGCCTTGCGGGCGTCCGCGATGGCACGGGCCTCGGCCATGGCCTCGGTCTTCTTCTTGTGCGGACCAAGAACCATGATCATGTTTCGGCCGTCCTGCTTGGCCGAGGACTCCACGAAGCCCAGGTCCTGGACGTCGTCCGCGAGCCGCTGCAGCAGTCGGAAGCCCAGCTCGGGGCGGGACTGCTCACGACCGCGGAACATGATCGTGATCTTGACCTTGTCGCCCTGCTTGAGGAACCGGACGACGTGACCCTTCTTGGTGTCGTAGTCGTGCGGGTCGATCTTCGGCCGGAGCTTCATCTCCTTGATGACCGTGTGCGCCTGGTTCTTGCGCGCCTCACGGGCCTTCATGGCCGACTCGTACTTGAACTTGCCGTAGTCCATGAGCTTGCAGACCGGCGGCCGCGCGGTGGCGGCGACCTCGACCAGGTCGAGGTCGTACTCCTGGGCAAGCTCCAGCGCCTTGGCGAGCGGCACGATGCCGACCTGCTCGCCGCTGGGACCGACGAGTCGCACCTCGGGGACGCGGATCCGGTCGTTGATGCGGGGCTCGGTGCTGATGGGGCCTCCTCGGTTGCACCTTTTTTCGATGCGGCCGTCGGACGGCGGTCGCACGTAGTGGCATTCGACCACTGGGCGGGGCTTCATTCATGCTGCGCTGCGAACAGCACCGCAAGCACGAAAAAAGCCCCGCACGGTGACAGGCGGGGCTCCACACAATCCTGGGCGCCGGGTGAGGGCGCCACTGGCGACCTGCGACCCTCGCGGGCGCCTGTCGCGGACCGTACCCGTCGACCGTGAGGACGAAGCGGGTGGGAGACTGTCGCGGTTGCCCTCTCGGGCCTCCTGGGTGGAGCCTCCACTTGCTGGCCGGGAACCCATACGGGTGCCAGGCCGGTCAGTCTCGAAGCATACAGCCTTTCCCGCCGCGCCGGTATTCCGCCCCTCCGCGGCCCGGGGCCGCCCACCTGCGGCGCACCCGGTGGACCGGGCCTGGGTACGCTCGCTGTGTACCCAACCCGGCACGACGGAGTGAGCCATCTTGACCAGCCAGCCCGAGCAGCACGAAGAGCACACCGGCGACGAGGCGGCCATCGGCTTCGACGACCTGACCCGCGACATCGCGGAGGTGCCGGCCGTCGAGGTGATCACCACCGTGGCGGTCCACCTGATGAGCGCCGCCGCCGTCAAGTGCGGGCTCGCCGAGGGCGGCGAGAAGGACAAGGACCTGGACGAGGCGCGCAAGCTGATCACCGCGCTGGCCGGCCTGGTCACCGCCGGGGCCCCGGAGATCAGCAACTTCCACGCCGCACCGCTGCGGGACGGGCTGCGCTCGCTCCAGCTGGCCTTCCGCGAGTCCTCGCTGGTGCCGGACGCCCCCGGCTCCGGCCCCGGCGAGAAGTTCACCGGGCCGGTCTACTCCTGACCCCGCGCGCACGGCGCCCCCGGAGCTCCCCGCTCCGGGGGCGCCGGCCGTTCGGGGCGCGGCGGCTGTTCGGGGGCGCCGGCAGTTCGGGGGCGCCGGCTGTTCGGCGGTGAAGCTCAGCGCCGGTGGAGCGGGTCCTTGGGCAGCGCGGTGGTGGCCGGCACCACCGCGAGCTGGAGGCCGCGGTCCAGCCTGACCCGCAGCACCGGATCGGCGGTCAGCGCACCGGCCAGCCGGTCGACCGCCGCCCGCAGCTGCTGCTCGGCGAGGGCCGCGTCCAGCACCACCACCAGGGTGCCGTCCGCCTCCTCGGCCGCCTGCAGGTGCCCGACCGCGACGGCGGGCTCCGCCGCCAGCAGTGCCCGCACCGCCGTACGGACCTCGGGGTCCGCGTGCGGCGGGAGGTACGCGCGGTTCTCCGCCACCGCGCGCAGCCGGGCACCGCTCAGCGGGAAGGCGACCGGGCCGGCCGGGTCCAGCAGCAGGGTGTCGGCGCGCTCGGAGTACGCCACCATGGCGGCCTGCGGGGCGGCCACCGGGGCCGGGCGGGCGTCGGCCCGCCAGCGGGCCATCGCCTCCAGCGAGGTGAAGGCCGGCAGCGCCCGGCGGCCGTCCGGCGCCTCGATCACCGGGACGGCCATGTCGCTGGTCTTCTCGTGTCTGAGCCCGTTCGCATCGGTCTCCACCTCGCCGAGCAGGGCCACGATCGGCACCAGCAGCCGGCTCGCGGTCAGGGCGCCGAGCAGCTCGCCCTCCGCCGTCCGGTCCTGGGCCCAGCCGGCCAGGGCCGCGGCCAGGCGGGGGTCGGCGGTGCCGTCGTCGTCGGAGAAACCGGGGTTCGGGATGTTCTTGGGCTCCACCCCGTGAGGGTATGCCACCCGGCCGCGCGGGCCGGCACCCGCAGGAGCCCCGGTACAGGACCTACCCAGCGGTAGCGCCGTGTGGCAGTCTGCGCCCATGGCCAACCTGCACCCCGCCCCGGGCACCGCCGGCGACCGCGCCCGGTACGACCGCGCCACCGCGCATCTGGACGCGCCGCTGGCCATGGTCGACCTGGCGGCCTTCGACGCCAACGCCGCCGACCTGGTGCGGCGGGCGGCCGGGAAACCGATCCGGGTGGCCAGCAAGTCGGTGCGCTGCCGGGCCCTGCTGGAGCGGGTGCTGGCGATGGACGGCTTCGCCGGGATCATGAGCTTCACCCTGGCCGAGTCCATCTGGCTGGCCCGCTCCGGCTTCGAGGACATCCTGCTCGCCTACCCGTCCGCGGACCGGGCCGGCTACGCCGAGCTGACCGCCGACCCCAAGCTGGCCCGCGCGATCAGCGTGCTGATCGACGACCCGGCCCAGCTCGACCTGATCGACCGGGCCCGCGAGGGCGACGAGCAGGTCCGGGTCTGCCTGGAGCTGGACACCTCGCTGCATCTGCTGGGCGGCCGGATCCGGGTCGGCGCCCGGCGGGCCCCGATGCGCACCCCCGAGGAACTCGGCGCCTTCGCCGAGCTGGTGCACACCCGGCCCGGTTTCCAGGTGGTCGGCCTGATGGCGTACGAGGGGCACATCGCCGGGGTGGGCGACCGGATCGCCGGGCGGCCGGTGCGCTCGCGGGCGATCCGGCTGATGCAGGCCAAGGCCCGGGCCGAGTTGGTGCAGCGGCGGGCCGCGGTGGTGCGGCGGCTGCGGCAGGTGGCGGACCTGGAGTTCGTCAACGGCGGCGGCACCGGCAGCGTGGAGAGCACGGTGGCGGAGCGGGCGGTGACCGAGGTGGCCGCGGGCTCCGGACTGTACGTGCCGCGGCTGTTCGACAACTACCGCTCGTTCCAGGGGCGGCCGGCCGCGCTGTTCGCCCAGCCGGTGGTGCGGCGGCCGGGGGTCGGCGTGGTGACGGTGCTCGGCGGCGGCTACCCGGCCTCGGGCGCGGCGGGGGCGGACCGCTCCCCCGTGCCGCACCTGCCGGCGGGGCTGCGCTACGACCCGCAGGAGGGCGCGGGCGAGGTGCAGACACCGCTGCTCGGCTCGGCCGCCGACGACCTGCTGATCGGCGACCGGGTCTGGTTCCGGCACGCCAAGGCGGGCGAACTGTGCGAGCGCTTCCCGGAGTTGCACCTGGTCGAGGGCGACCGGGTGACGGAGACCGTGCCCACCTACCGGGGCGAGGGCAAAACCTTCCTCTGATCGTCAGGGGCGGGCCCTATGCTGACGATCGGTCGGATTGCTGATCGGAAGGGGGCCGTCATGGAGACGGAGATCGTCGCACTGGCGACATCGGGCGCGACCACGCTGGTCGGGCTGATGGTGACCGAGCTCTGGTCGGAGGCCCGCGGGCGGTTCGCCGCGCTGTTCGGGCGCCGCAGCGAGGCGGTCTGCGAGGATCTGGACGCGGTCCGCGCGGAGTTGCTGGCCGCCGAGGACCAGGACGCCGCGGCGGCGGGCGCGGAGGCGGAGTGGACCGCCCGGCTGCGGCGCGCGCTGGCGGCCGACCCGGCGGCCGCCGCCCAGCTGCGGGCCCTGCTCGACGAGTTGGCACCGCACCAGCCGGCGCCGGCCGCCGGGTCGGTGCACAACACCATCACCGGGGGCGAGTTCCACTCCCCGGTCATCCAGAGCGGCCGGGACACCACCTTCGGGCGGTGACACCACCGCGTCCGGCCCCCGGCGGCTGCCGGGGGCCGGACGGGCATGGCGAGGCGGGGCGGGGGCGGGCCGCTCAGGTGCGGGTGCCGCCCGAGCCGCCGCCGAGGGCCGGGCCGTCGTAGGCGGCGATGCCCGCGACGATGGTGTCCATCACCTTGACGTCGGGCGCCTTGCCGTCCACGTCGAAGCCCAGATGCACGGTGGCCAGCTGCTTGCCGTCCCCGGTCGGGAAGACCACGGTCTCGACGTAGCCGTCGTTGCCCTGCGACGCGTCCACCTTCCAGCGGACCAGGTAGCCGTCGTGGCCGGCCACGGTGACCGGCTCCGACTTCAGCTCCTCGTGCGACTTGACGTCGCCGTAGGACTCCTTGGCCGCGGCCGCGATGTCGGTCAGCGCCACCTGCTTGGCGTCGGTGCCCGCCACCTTGCCGGTGACCGCACCGCCCAGCGAGCAGGTGCTCTTGCCGTCGGCGCAGGTGTACTCGCCGATGGTGAGGGCCGCGTAGCCGTCATCGGTGCTGCCGCCCTGCCAGCCGCTGGGGACGGGCAGGGTGATCCCGTTCACGGCGTCGACGGCCGGGCCGCCGGCCTTGCCACCGGGCCTCCCCCCGCCCGGGCCACCACCCGGGCCACCACCCGGGCCGCCGTTCTGGCCACCCTGGCCGTTGCCCTGGCCGCCGTTCTGGCCGTTGCCCTGCCTGTTGCCCGGAGCGTTGCCGCCCTTGCCGCCGATGCCGCCGCCCGGGCCGCGGAAGTCCTGGGAGCGCGGGCCGGGCCGCTCGACCGCCCGGCTGTCGCCGGAGCGGCCGTCCATCGCCAGGTAGGTCACCCCGGATCCGACCGCCAGACCGACCAGCGCCGCCACCGAGGCGGCCAGCAGGACCGCCCGGCCCGGACCGCGCCGGACCTTGGGCGCCACCGGCTGGTCGACGGCCGACGGCAGCTCGGGGTAGCGCACGGTCGGGCCGGTGCCCAGCACCTCGCCCTCCAGCACCCGGCCGTCCGCGTGCTCGGCCGCACCGTCGACCGGCGCGGGCCGGGTGGCGGTGGTCCATCCGTTGCCGTCCCACCAGCGCTCGGGCCGCGGGTCGCCGGTGAGGTCCTTGGGGTCCGGGTACCACCCGGCGGGAATCTGCTCGCTCACACCGGAGAAATCTAGGCGCCCGCGGGTAAGCGCGGAATCAGCTCGACCTGAGAACGGCCTTTCCCCGATGAGATTCGGATGAGAAAGACACGCCCTCCCCCCGGATCGCCCCAGCAGCCGCTTCCCGCCCCGCGAGACGGCAGAATTCGCGGCATGACCCCACGGCCCGTCATCGGCATCAGCACCTACCTCACCACGGCGGCCTGGGGCCGCTTCGACCACCGGCTCGCGGTCATGCTGCCCGAGCGCTACCCGGCCCTGGTCCGGGCCTCCGGCGGCCTGGCCGTCCTGCTGCCCCCGGACGCGGCCGAGCACGCCCCGGCCGCCGTCGCCCGGCTGGACGGCCTGGTGATCGCCGGCGGGGAGGACATCGACCCGGCCCTGTACGGCGAGCAGCCGCACCCCCGCACCGAGGCCCTCGCGCCCGAGCGCGACACCTGGGAGGCCGCGCTGCTGCGCGCGGCCGCGGCCGTGCGGCTGCCGGTGCTCGGCATCTGCCGCGGGATGCAGCTGCTGAACGTGGTCCGCGGCGGGTCGCTGCTCCAGCACCTGCCCGACCTGGTCCGGCACGAAGGCCACGCGGGCGGCCCGAACAGCTACGGCCGGCACCTCGTCCGGCCGGTCCCCGGGACGCTGCTGAGCGGGCTGCTCCCGGAGCCGGGCGTGGTGGTGCCGACCTCGCACCACCAGGCGGTGGACCGGCTCGGCGAGCGGCTGACGGTCTGTGCCCGGGCCGAGGACGGCACCGTCGAGGCGGTGGAGGACAGCACGGGGGCCGGCTTCGTGCTCGGCGTGCAGTGGCACCCGGAGCAGGGCGAGGACCTGCGGGTGATGCAGGCCCTGGTCGGCGCCGCCGCGACGGCCCGGGCCGGCCGGCTGGTCCCGGTGGGCTGAGGCGGTTCGGCAGCTGCCGGGGGCCGTTCGGTGGCCCTCGTGGGGGCCGTTCGACGGGAACGACAACGGTCACCAGTGCAGTCTTTGGATCTTCCTCCGATCTGCGGTTCACTTCGTGGACGGGCAGTGCGGCCCGGCCAACGGAACGTGCGGGAGAGGATCTCGATGGGCGGCCACGACCACCAGCACGACGAGCACGACCACGGCGGGCAGGGCGGGCACGGCGGGCACTCGCACGGGGTGGCCGCCGACGCCGACCGGCGCTGGCTGCTCAGCGCGCTCACCCTGATCGTGGTCTTCATGGCCGGCGAGGTGGTGGTCGGCTTCGCCGCCCAGTCGCTGGCGCTGATCTCCGACGCCGCGCACATGCTGACCGACGCGGCGTCCATCGTGCTCGCGCTGATCGCCATGCGGCTGTCCGCCCGGCCGGCCCGCGGCGGCTACACCTACGGGCTCAAGCGGGCCGAGATCCTCTCCGCCCAGGCCAACGGCGTCACCCTGCTGGTGCTGTCCGCCTGGCTCGGCTACGAAGCCGTCCAGCGGCTGATCCACCCGCCCGAGGTGACCGGCGCCCTGGTGCTGATCACCGCGCTGGTCGGCATCGTGGTCAACATCGCGGCGGCCTGGTGCATGTCCAAGGCCAACCGCAGCTCGCTGAACGTCGAGGGCGCCTTCCAGCACGTCCTGACCGACCTGTACGCCTTCATCGCCACCGCGGTGGCCGGCCTGGTGATGATCACCACCGGCTTCGTCCAGGCGGACGCGATCGCCTCGCTGATCGTGGTGGCGCTGATGCTGAAGGCCGGCGTCGGGCTGGTCCGGGACTCCGGGCGGATCTTCCTGGAGGCCGCCCCGGCCGGCATCGACCCGGACACGGTGGCCGACCGGATGGTCACCGAGCCCCTGGTCGAGGAGATCCACGACCTGCACATCTGGGAGATCACCTCGGGCCAGCCGGCGCTCTCCGCCCACATCCTGGTGACCCCGGGCGGGGACTGCCACGCCGTCCGCCGGGAGCTCCAGCGCCGGCTGCGCGAGGAGTACCGGATCAGCCACAGCACCCTCCAGGTCGACCACGTCGGCGAGGAGGAGGCCCAGGGCCTGCTGCAGATCACCGGCCCCGGCACCGAGCCCTGGGAGCACTGCGCCGACGCGCACGGGCCGATCCACCGCAGCGGGCCGCACGAGCACTGATGCCGACGGTTCGTCAGTGGTGTGCGGCATGATCTGAGGGTGACCGCACCCCGACTGATGCTGCTCGACACCGCCAGCCTCTACTTCCGCGCCTACTTCGGCGTGCCGGAGTCCGTGAAGTCCCCCGACGGGCAGCCGGTGAACGCCGTCCGCGGCCTGCTCGACTTCGTCGCCCGGCTGGTCCAGGACCACCGCCCGGACCACCTGGTCGCCTGCATGGACGCCGACTGGCGGCCGCAGTGGCGGGTGGACCTGATCCCCTCGTACAAGACCCACCGGCTCGCCGAGCAGGCCGCCGAGGGCGCCGGCACCGAGGAGGAGATCCCGGACACCCTGGCGCCGCAGGTGCCGGTGATCGAGCAGGTGCTGGACGCGCTCGGCATCGCCCGGGTCGGCTGCCCCGGCTACGAGGCCGACGACGTGATCGGCACGCTCACCGCGCGGGCCGCCGGGCCGGTCCAGATCGTCACCGGCGACCGGGACCTGTTCCAGCTGGTCGACGACGGCCGGGAGATCACGGTGCTCTACCCCCTCAAGGGGGTGGGCAGCCTGCAGATCACCGACAACGCGCTGCTGCGGGAGAAGTACGGCGTCGACGGGGCCTCGTACGCGGACCTGGCCGCGCTGCGCGGGGATGCCAGCGACGGCCTGCCCGGGGTCAAGGGGATCGGCGAGAAGACCGCGGCGCAGCTCCTGCAGACCTACGGCGACCTGGCCGGGATCCGGGCGGCCGCGCTGGATCCGGCCTCGAAGCTGACCCCGGCCCGGCGGCGGAACCTGGTGGAGGGGGCGGCCTATCTGGACGTGGCGCCCACCGTGGTGCGGGTCGCCGCCGACTGCCCGCTGCCCGACCACGACCCGGCGCTCCCCATCGAGCCGCTGGACCCGATGACCCTGGAAGACCTCTCCACCCGCTGGGGCCTGGGCAGCTCCCTGGAACGTGTCCTCGCCGCGCTCGCGTCCGCGACGCACCCGTAGCGACGGATCCCCGGAGCGGGGAAACGCTCGGTTGCCCTGGCGAGGACGCGACCCGGGCAACGGTGCGTGCTGGTGCCCAGGTCACGGGGGTGCGGCGGTGGACGCGTACCGGGGTGCGCCGCGGAAGGTGGTAGACCGTAGGCGTGCGGCAGAACTCGGCGGCGGACGCCGTCCCAGCAACGGCCCAGGGTGCGGGGGCCGTCGCGGCGGACCTCGAAGGACGGATCGGGCGAGCCGAGTGGCCCGCCGGCGGACGGCTGCCGGGTGAGCAGGCGCTGGCCCGGGAGTACGGGACGACCCGGGCCCGGGTGCGGACGGCGCTGGCGGCGCTGGCCCGGCGCGGGCTGGTGGTGTCGCGGCCGAATTCCGGCTGGTACGTGCAGGCCGGCTTCCGGGCGCAGACGGTCGGCGAGCTGCGCCCGTTCTCGGGTTGGGCCGCCGGGCACGGGCTGGACTTCGGCGGGCAGGTGGTGCGGCGCGAGCGCAGCGGGGCGAACGCCCTGGAGGCGCGGCTGCTCGGGATCGGTCTGGGCGACCGCGTGTTGCGGTTCGTGCGGGTGCGTACGCTGAACGGCCGGCCGGTGATGGTGGAGCGCTCGGCCTGGGCGCCGTGGGTGGAGCCGATGGTGGACCGGCTGCCCGACGACGTGCCGTCGGTCTTCGACGGGCTGGCCGAGGCCGGGGTCCGGATCGCGCTCGGCGGGCACCGGATCGAGGCCGTCGCGGCCTCCAGCGAGGACGTCCGGCTGCTGGGGGTCCGGCGCTCCGGCCCGCTGCTCCAGGTGACCCGGACCGGTGAGACCGCGGCCGGCCGGCTGGCCGAGCTGGCGGTGGACCGGTACCTGCCGGAGGTGGTCGCCTTCGACGTGCGGCCGGGGGACGTGAACCGGACCCTGCTGGATCCGCCGCACTGATCGCGGGGCCGGAAACCGGCCCAGTGCGCGCAGTCGGCGACCGAGTCCGGCCGCCCGGCCATCGAGTCGATGAGGCGTCGTGCCGTGTTCACGGTTGATTCATCGCGAGCGCTTCTGATCTGAATCGCCCTCATGCGGGCAGTTCGGCTCACCAGGAGTGACAGATGACGACCGACCCCCGACTCTCCCCGTCCGACGACGCCTCGCCGCAGGTGGTGGTCCCGCAGTCGGTCCTGCGCTCGGGGCTCTCCCGGCGCGGCATGCTCAAGGCGATGGGCCTGCTCGGCGGCGGCTCCGCGCTGGCCGCGGGCAGCGCGACCGCCCGGCCGACCGACGGCACCGAGGCCGGGCCGGTCGCCTACGCGCTGCCCGACGGCTTCACCGGCACCATCGCCGACCTCAAGCACGTGGTGATCCTGATGCAGGAGAACCGGTCCTTCGACCACTACTACGGTGCGATGCCGGGCGTGCGCGGCTTCAACGACAAGCAGGGGCTGCGCTTCCCCAACGGCACCGACGTCTTCTCGCAGCCCAGCGGCTCGTCCGTGGTCAAGCCGAAGCACGTGACCACGGTGGCGCAGAGCACCACCGGCCTGGCGCACGACTACGGCACCGGCACCGGCGCCTGGAACGGCGGCCGCTACAACAACTGGATACCGGCCAAGGGCAGCGCCACCATGAACTACCTCACGGGCGAGGAGATCCCGTGGCAGTGGTCGCTGGCCAGCACCTACACCCTCTGCGACAACTACCACTGCTCGGTCATGGGCCCGACCACGCCCAACCGCCTCTACCTGTGGACCGGCACCTCGAACGGCGTCACCTCCAACGGCGGCGAGACCTCCGGCAACCGCGCCTGGCAGACCTACCCCGAGGCGCTGCAGGCGGCCGGGGTCTCCTGGCGGGTCTACGTCGACAACAACGACGGCGACGGCTGGCGCGGCGACTACGAGGACAACCCGATCCGCGGCTTCGCCACCTTCACCCCGAGCGCGGCCAACCTCGCCGACCCGGTGAAGACCGCCCCGGGCACCGGCGTGGTCTGGCGGGCCAACTCCTTCCCCTACGCGCCCGACGGCCTGCCCGACGACGACAGCGACACCAACCTCAACGGCGTGCTGGGCGAGTTCATCGCGGCCTGCGCCCCCGGGGCCGAGCACCCGCTGCCGCAGGTCTCGTGGATCGTCTCACCGTACGAGTGGTCGGAGCACCCCTCGGCCAACCCGGAGCACGGGGCGCACTACACCAACCGGGTGCTCAAGGCGCTGCAGAGCAACCCGGACATCTGGAACCACACCCTGCTGATCCTCAACTTCGACGAGAACGACGGCTACTTCGACCATGTGCTGCCGCCGGTCCCGGAGGCCGGCACGGCGGGCGAGTTCTCCGGCGGCACCCCGATCGGCTACGGCGCCCGGGTCCCGATGACCCTGGTCTCGCCATGGACCAGGGGCGGCTGGGTCAACTCCGAGGTGTTCGACCACACTTCGGTGATCCGCTTCCTGGAGGTGTGGACCACCTCGCTGGGCACCCCGGCCCGGAGCACCACCATCACCCCGTGGCGGCGGGCCGTCAGCGGCGACCTGACCAACGCGATCGACTTCACCCGCCCGCTGCTCGGCACCCCGTCGCTGCCCGACACGGCGGCGCTGGTGGCGATCGCCCGGGCCGGCGGCGCCATCGCGGGCCAGGTGCCCTCCGAGGACAAGTGGACCGACCACCCGGCGCTGCGCCCGCGTCCGCTCCCGTTCCACCCGCAGGGCACGTTCAGCGAGAACCGCGCCACCGGCAAGGTCACCGCGCATCTGAGCCTGGCCGGCGGGCCGGCCGGGAAGGCCGTCAGCCTCCAGGTCTTCCCGGACAAGTACAAGGCGTTCACCAACACCCCGTTCACCGTCAGTGCCGCCGCCGGACGCGAATACACCTGGGACGCCGCCGCCTACCAGGGCCGCTACGCCTTCTCGGTCTACGGCCCGGACGGCTTCGTGCGCTCCCACGCCGGCACCGTGCTGCCGGCCGGCCAGAACAACACGGGAGTGCCGCGGGTCGACGTGGAGCTGGTCACCGGGGCCACCCCGATCGTCGTCCTCACGCTGCGCAACGACGGCCTGCAGCAGGTCCGCTACACGCTGACCGCCAACGACCACGTGGGCGGCGTGCAGCACCTCTGGGTCGCGCCGGGTGCCGCCCAGAGCGTCAACTGGCCCACGGCGGACGGCTACTACGACGTCGTCCTGACCGCCGACACCGGTACCGGCTGGAGGCACCGGTACGCCGGCCGGGTCGCCCGGACCATCGCCTGACCAACCCCTCCGACCTGGAGCACCCCGCATGCGCATCCCCTCGCGGCGCCTCACGGCAGCCTGCCTCTCGACCACGCTGACCCTGGGCAGCCTGGTCCTCGGCCTGGCCGGTCCGGCCGCCGCAGACCCGACCCACGACCAGCGCGACGCCGTCCAACCGGTGGTCTCGTACACCTTCGACAACGATTCCGGGAACACCGTCACCGACGGCTCCTCGCACGGCAACAACGGCAGTTGGACCGGCACCCCGGCGTACGCCCCCGGCGTCTCGGGCCGCGCGCTGCACATCGGCGGCGGCAAGAACTTCGTGACGCTGCCCCGGGTGGCCGGCCAGACCGACGGCTCGGGCAGCTTCTCCTTCGAGACCTGGTGGTACGACAACACGTCCACCGCCGACGCTCCGCTGGTGGCCAACCAGAACTTCGCCTCCTGCGCCAACCCCGGGTTCACCTTCTACCACGTGAGCGGCACCTACCAGCAGCGCTCCTGCTACGGCGTCGGCGGCACCAAGACCTACAGCACCACCCGCACCGCCACCATCCGGGGCGGCTGGCACCACCTCGCGGTGGTGCAGGACGCGACGGCGCACACATACGCGTACTTCGTGGACGGCGCGCTGTTCTCGACCACCCCGACCAACTCGGGCAGCAGCGCCGCGAACTTCAACTCCGGCAGCCCGATCCGGATCGGTCAGGACGGCACCGGAGCGTACAGCGCCACCGACGACGCGCTGGTCGACGACTTCACCTTCTACAACCAGGCGATCACCGCCGACCAGGTCGCCGCCGACTTCGCGGCCACCGACCCGGCCACCCACTTCCCGGTGACGGTGACCGGCGACGGCCACGGCACCGGCACGGCCGCCGTATCGGCCCCGGCCGCCAACACCCAGGACAGGCTCACCGCCGCACCCGACCCCGGCTACTCCTTCGCCGGCTGGACCCCGGTGACACCGCCGGACCTGGCGATCGGCGCGGACGGCTCGTTCACCGCCCCCGGCACGGCCGTCACGGTCAAGGCCGCCTTCCGGCCGAACACCTACACGGTCACCTTCGACGGCAACGGCGCGGACGGCGGCAGCACCGCCGCCCAGCAGCTGACCTACGACCGGCCCGCGGCGCTGACCGCGAACGGCTTCACCGCCTCCGGCAAGCAGTTCGCCGGCTGGAGCACCGGCCCCGACGGCCCGAGCGCCTACCCGGACCTGGCGCAGGTGCGCAACCTCACCGCCACCGACCGGGGCACCGTCACGCTGTACGCCCGCTGGGCCCCGGCCGGCGCCTTCCAGGTCACCGCCACCGGTGACGAGCACACCACCGTGCGCACCTCGACCGACCAGGCCGGCGCGTGGGCGCTGCCCGGCACCCGGGTCACCGCGACCGCCACCTCGGCGACCGGCTACGGCGCGACCTGGCAGGCGGTCTCCCCCGCCGGCCTGGCCGTCGAAGCCGACGGCTCCTTCACCATGCCCGGGCAGGACGTGGTGCTGAAGGCCGTCTCCTCGCCCAACCGCTACACGGTGGCCTTCGACGGCAACGGCGCCGACGGCGGCGCCACCAAGGCCCAGCAGCTGAGCTACGACCAACCGGTCGCCCTCACCGCCGACGGCTTCAGCCGCACCGGCTACAGCTTCCTGGGCTGGGCGACCTCACCCACCGGCGCGGTGGCCTACTCCGACGGCCAGCAGGTCGCCAACCTCTCGGCCGCAGGTGGCGCGACGGTGACGCTGTACGCGGTCTGGGGCCGTTACCGGGCAGCGGGCGACACGGTCGCGCCGGTGGCCTCGTACGACTTCGAGGCCGACCAGGGCGGCGCCGTCACCGACGGCTCCGGCCACGGCAACGACGCCGCGTGGAAGGGCGCCGCCACCTACGCCCGCGGCTTCTCCGGCCGGGCCGCCCACATCAGCGCCGGCCAGGTGATCCAGCTGCCGAAGGCCGCCGGGCAAACCGACGGCTCGGGCAGCTTCTCGTTCTCCATGTGGTGGGGCGAGTACGCCGAGACCGTGGACGGCCCGCTGGTCAGCAACCAGGACTTCAACGCCTGCAACAACGCCGGCCTGTCGTTCTACAACGTCTCCGGTACCACCACGACCCGCGCCTGCTGGGGCACCACCGCCGGCGGCACCCGGCAGTACCTCGCGACCAACCCGGCTGCGCTGCAGGGAAACTGGCACTACCTCACGGTGGTGGTCGACCGCAAGGCGCAGACCGTCGCCTCCTACCTGGACGGCAGCCTCTTCACCACGTCCACGGCCGGCCAGTTGACCTCGGCCACCAGCTTCGCCTCCGGCCTGCCGTTCATGATCGGCCAGGACGGCACCGGCGGGTACGGCGCCTCGGTGGACGCCTTGGTCGACGACTTCGACTTCTACGACCAGGCGCTGACGCCCGCCCAGGTCGCCAACGACTACCGGGCCACCAAGCCCGCCGCCACCGCGCTGCCGGACGCCTCGACGGTCGACCTGCCGATTCCGGTCGCGACCCTGTCGCCCGGCTTCGTCGCCGACACCTTCCACGCCCCGCCGGTGCGCACCGGCGGGCCGATCAAGCAGCCGCTGGCCGCGCTCTGGTACGGCGGCACCGCCCGCTCGTTCACCAAGGTCGGCGGCGACTCCTGGCTCGGCGTCGGCGCCGACGGCACGGTGACCGGCACCGCGCCGGGCAGCGCGCCGCAGCACCCGGGCACGATCACGGTGCAGGCCACGGACGGCACCACCACCGCGCAGATCACCGTCGAGGTCCCGGTCGTCGCGGCCGCGGACGCCCCGCAGGTGGCCGCTGCCACCTGGAACCTCTGGGACAACGGCGGCCACGTGTCCGACGCGCTGCCCAAGGACCTCGCCGTGATCGCCGCCAACGGTCTCGGCGTGATCGCCGTGCAGGAGGACGGCGGCACCGGAGCCCACCGGCTCGCCCAGGCCCTCGGCTGGTACGACTACGAGGGCGGCAACGGCCTCGGCATCGTCTCGGCCTGGCCGATCTCCGCCACCACCGCGGCGACCACCTCCGTGCCCGCGGTCGCGGCCACCGTCGACGTCGCCGGCCACCAGCTCCGGGTCTGGAACACGGCGCTGGACGAGACCGGCTACGGCCCGGACCGGGCCTGCGCCCCGGGCGGCGCCGACGCCGGGCAGCTGGTCGCCGCCGAGCGGTCGAGCACCCGCTACGCCCAGGCCCAGGCGGTCGCCGCGGCCGTCAAGGCGGACACCGCGGGGGCCCGGCCGGTGCTGCTGCTGGGCGGCCTGGCCTCCCCGTCGGCCGCCGACTGGACGGCCGGCACGGCGGCGGCGCACTGCGACGCCGGTGCGGTGGACTGGCCGGTCCCGGACGCCTTCGCGGCCGCCGGCCTGACCGACACCTTCCGGGCCGCCCACCCGGACCCGGCCGCCGACCCGGGCACCACCTGGTCCCCGGTCACCGCCACCGCCTCGAAGGACCGGATCGACTACGTCTACGGCGCGGGCGACGACCTGCACGTGCTCGGCTCCAACACCTTGGTGGCCGGCTGGCCGTCGGCCACCGACGTCCGGTCGAACGCCTGGACCAGCGACCACGCCGCCGTGGTCACCACCGTCACGCTCGGCACCCCGCAGCCGCCGGCCGCGGCCCCGACCGTGGCGGTCGCCCACAACGCGCTGGTCCACCAGGCGGGCCACGGCCCGGCCGACGACGCGGAGCTGCGGGCGGCCGTCGGTGCCACCGCGAGCCCGGCGGACGCGGCGGTGACGCTCGACACCGGCGCCCTGGACCGGCTGACCCCGGGCTGGTACACCGTGCTGGTGACGGCCGTCGCGGACGGCCGGGTCTCCGCACCGGTCGCGGTGACCGTGCACGTGGTCCCGGTCGCCCGGCTCTCCGTGGGCAACCCGACCGTGCAGGCGCCCGGCCTCGGCCTGACCTCATCGGCGGTGCTCGCGGGACTCAACCCCCGGCTGAACGTGCCCGGGGCGGTGGCCGTGGACCTCTCGACGGTCGACACCTCCCGGACCGGCGACTACCCGGTGACCGTGACCGGCACCGACGAGTTCGGCTTCACCGCCACCGCGAGCGCCACCGTGCGGATCACCTCGGCGGACCTCCCGCCCGTGGTCACCGCCTCGCTCTCCCCGGCCGCGGCCGACGGCGCCGACGGCTGGTACCGCGCCACGCCGACCGTCTCCGCCGCCGCCACCGACGACTCGGGCACCGCCCCGCGCATCGAGTACCAGGCCGGCGACGGCGGGTGGAGCGGCTACCAGGGTCCGATCCCGGTGCCGGACGGCATCCGGACCTACCGCTTCCGCGCCACCGACAACGCCGGCCACACCTCGGCGCCGGTCCCGGTGACGGTGCGTGCCGACGGGACGGCGCCGGGGACCAGCGCGACCACGGCGCCCGGCGCGACGGTCATCGCCCCGGTGACCGTGACGCTGACCGCGGCCGACGCCACCTCGGGCGTCGTCCGCACCGAGTACCGGGTCGACGGCGGCCGGTGGACGACCTACACCGGCCCCTTCACCGTGGCCCCGGACTTCACCGACCGGAGCGTCGCCTTCCGTTCGACCGATGCCGCCGGCAACACCGAGCCGGACCGGCAGCTGACGGTACCGGCGATCCGGCCGGTCGGCCCGGAGCTCTCCGTCGCCGCCCCGGCCGTGCCGTACGGCACGGCGGCGACGGTGCGGGTGGCGGTCTCCTCCCCCGGCCTGCCGGCGAGCGGCACGGTGGTCCTGACCGAGGGCGCCACCGAGCGCGGCCGGGCCGTGCTCGCCCAGGACGGCACGGCGGTCCTCACCCTCCCGATCGGCCTGGCCGCCGGCGCGCACCCGCTCCTGGTCTCGTACGGGGGCAGCGCCCTGCTGACCCCGGTCACCCGGACGCTGACCGTCACGGTGACCCTGCCGACGGCCTGGCAATCCTCGGCGGTGTACCTGGCCGGGGACCGGGTCTCCTACCAGGGCCGGCTCTTCGAGGCCTCCTGGTACGCCCGCGGCCAGCAGCCGGGCGACCCGACCGGGAGCTGGCAGGAGATCGCGCTGACCGAGGACGGCACCGCCGCCTGGACGGCCTCCCGGGTCTTCCGGGCCGGCGACCTGGCGTCCTACGGCGGCAAGGTCTTCAAGGCCCGCCAGTACACCCGGAACCAGGCCCCCGGGAACCCGAACGGCCCCTGGGAGGAGCAGGCCCCGGCCGGCCCGGACGGCATCGCGCCGTGGACCCCGAGCACGGTGTACATCGCCGGCGACAAGGTCCGCTACCTCGGCGTGGTCTACCAGGCCCGCTGGTACACCCGCACCCAGACCCCGGACACGGCCAACGGCCCCTGGAAGAAGCTGGGATAGCAGTCGTCGGCACACCGCGGAGCGGCGGTACGGGCGCCCAGGCGCAGTGACAAGCAGTGACCAGCGCCCGTGCGTACGGGAAGAGGAGC